>JAEYTQ010000563.1 GCA_023433965.1 Pseudomonadota bacterium
AACGGGGTCCCGAGTCCGTCCACAAGCCAGGACTCGTTCGTCCACAGCTCATCTCCGCCACAATTGTTAACGCTGGAAGCCTCCCATCGGGGCAGAGAGAACAAACCGGAATCAAATCGCGGGGGAGGCCTCCATCATTAAATCCGCCCCGCGAGGGCCGAACCGCCGCCGCGACATGGCACCATGCGGTTTGCCCATGCGGAACACGCTTGCCGCGCCGGCGCGCCGGCGGCATATTTCCGTCAGGCCGTTCATTCCGGACGGCCGATGTTCTCAGGGCGGGGTGAAAGTCCCCACCGGCGGTAAGGGCCGAAAGACCCAAGCCCGCGAGCGCCTTCAGCGAGGGTTATCCCGAACGGAAGGGTCAGCAGATTCGGTGCAACTCCGAAGCCGACGGTCAAAGTCCGGATGAAAGAGAACGGTCGCTGGCAGACGCATCGCGAGGATGCGGCTGTTTGTCGTTCCGTATGCCCTGATTCTGGTCCTTGAACCGAGGAAAGCCATGAATCAGATGTTGCAAGATCCCTCCACCGAAACGTCCCACCCCACCCAAACGCCGCCGCCGGTTCCACAAGATCCGGTCCCGGAGCATCCGCGCTTCGCCAAGCCGCAGCGGGTTGCCTTCGTGCAAGCCTGCTGGCACCGCGACGTGGTCGAGGAAGCCCGCATTGCCTTCCTGAAGGAGGCCGAGGCAAGGCACCTCACCCATGTCGACGTGTTCGAGGTGCCGGGCTCGTTCGAGATCCCGCTGCACGCCCAGGTCCTCGCCAAGACGCGGCGCTACACCGCGATCGTCGCGGCGGGCCTCGTCGTCGACGGCGGCATCTACCGCCACGAGTTCGTCGCGGACACCGTGATCAAGGCGCTGATGGACGTGCAGCTCCGCACCGAGGTGCCGGTGTTCTCGGCGGTGCTGACGCCCCAGCAATTCCACGAGACCGAGGTGCATTACGACTTCTTCCGCAAGCACTTCGCCATCAAGGGCATCGAGGTGGCGGCCGCCTGTGCCGAGACGTTGCTCGGCCTCGAGCGTTTGCGCGGCCAGGTCGCAGCGGGGATCGTGGGGTAGGCAATGACCATTCCGGGCCGCGGTGCCCCGCTGTAGCTCCAAGCGCGAAGGCGGCAGCGCGAGCCCGGAACCATTCATCGAAACGGGTTGTAGCAACAGGGATTCCGGGTTCGTCGCTGGACACGCCACCCTGACCGGGCTTCGCCAGTACCAGGCCCTATCCACCCTTCGTCAACCCAAGGATACACCCGCCTTTGCCCGGCTGATCCCGAGGCTCAAGATGCGGTGCAGAAGATCCGGATATTCGAGCCCGTCATGGTGAGCCGCCGTGGCGAACTCCTGGCTCTTGGCGATTTCGGGATTTGGATTCGCTTCGATGAAATACGGGGTGCCGTCGGCGGTGAGGCGAAAGTCGATGCGCGCATAGCCGTCGAGCCCCAGTGCCTGATAGATGCGTTTTGCGGCGCGCTGGATGCGCGCGATGACTTCAGGGGCCAGGGCTTGTGCCGGTCCGTCGACAATGCCGACGCGCTCCTGATAATCTGTATCGTGCTTGGCTTTTTCGGTCGCGATGTGCCGTGACCTGCGCCCGCCCATATTGCCGAATTTCAGCTCCCAAACCGGCAGAACGCGCAGCCGGTTGTTGCCGAGCACGCCGACATAGAGTTCGCGTCCCTCGATGAACTGTTCGGCGATTGCAGCAGTTTCGCCCCGCTCGTGGATGAAGGCGATCCTCTCCACGAGCTTCTCGTCGGTTTCGACGATGGAGGCTTGCGAGATGCCGAACGAGCCGTCCATGTTCAAGCTCTTGACGATCAGCGGCAGCGCAAGACGCGGAGGGCGCTTCACCTTGCGGCGCATCGGGAAGACCGCGAAGGCCGGCACCGCGATTCGGCGATGATGCACCAGCGTCTTGGACAAGTCTTTGCCGCGCGCCAGGATCAGGCCGCGCGGATTGCACCCGGTATAAGGGACCTTCATCAGCTCGAGATAGCTGGCTATGTGCTGGTCGTAGGCGACGTTGGAGTGGAATTCCTCCAACAGCGTGAAGACTACGTGCGGCTTGAACTCCTCGATCGCTTCGCGGACGGGCTTGATCTCCTCCTGCGCTCCGAGCGGGCGAACCTCGTGGCCGGCCTCGCGCAAGGTGCTCACCACGTCGTACTCCGTCTTCCACACGTTGATTTCCTGTGCGGTGTATCCCTTGGAAGAGTCGGGAGGCATGAAGTCCGGGTGCATCAGCACGAGAATGCGGAGACGTCTCATAGCGCGATCCATTTGCGCCGAGACGGGCCAAACAACGCATGCATCGTCTTGGCGGTCACGAGGACGATGAAATCGAGAACGAGCTTCTGTTCGGGGCCTACGGCCCGCAGATCGAGATCCCGGCAGCGGGAAATCATGTCGTCGAGCACGGCATCGAGCGTGAGCTGGTTCTCACCCGTCCACCGCGCGACCAATTGCCGGATCTGCGCTCGGTGCCGCCTGATCAGGGTCGCGGCCGGCATCGACCGATGATGCCGAGGATCGGCCGAAAACAGCCGGGAGAGGTCGCGGTCGTAGGTTTTCGGTGGCGTGAACGCGTAGAATGCCTGCTTCTTCTTGTAGTGCTCTTCGAGTGTCTGGCTGAGCTGGCTCAACGGGTCGACGCGCTCTCGCGTCGTGATCTGCGGCCGCTTTCCCGCAATCTCGCCCATCAACTCGTCGACATATTCGAGTTTCTTCAGTGCCGGCCAACCGGCATATCGAGTCCGCCAGTTCGAGCGCGGCCGCAGCCACACGGCAAAGGTTTCGGCGAAATCCTCGTCCGGATGGCTCTGTGCATACCAGAGCCGAAGGTGCTGCACGTAACGCCTGCTGGCCGGATTAGGCCGGTAGTAGCGCGGATAGCGTTTCGACGACGGGCCGAACAGCTGTTGCCAGCGCCGCCGCCGCTGCAACTGGTAGCCGTGCTGCAAGGCATGCCCGGCCTCGTGTCGGAGGATGGCCATGCACTCGCGCCAGGTTCCGCCCTCGACGTCGAACATCATCTTCTTCTCGATCTTCATCAGGCGCGGATGGGCGAGATAGAAGGGGATGGCGATGCCGGGCACGTCGCCCGGGCTGAACCATTCGCTCGATATCCATGCGTGCGGCCGCAGCCGGATGCCACGCTCTTCGAGCTCCTCATAGAGAGTGCCGACACAGTCCTCGAGCCAGGTGCCCTCGATCGTGACCCTCAGGCTGCGGAGGCGTTGCTTCAGCAACGCGTCATCCGACAGCTTCTCCCAGGCAAATTTCCGGCGCGGCATCGGGCATCCAGAGGGCAGAGATGACTCGGTAACCGGATGATGTCATGGGCCGCCGTCGCCAACAACCCGCAGCGAGTTGCGGCGAGGACCGCGGCGCAGGCCGGATGGTCATCCCGGGCGTGCACGGCAAGAGCTGAACACGGTTAGCTGCTCGCCTCTCCGAGGGGATCCGGATGACGGCAGTGAAACGATCAGTCGAACAGGCTCGACACCGATTCTTCGGCCGCGGTGCGCGCAATCGCATCCGAGATCAGGCTGCCGATCGGCAGCGTGCGGATGTTCGGGGCCTTTGTCACCGCGTCGGTCGGGAGGATCGAGTCGGTGATCACCAGCTCCTTCAGCTTGGAGCCGGAAATGCGCGCCGCTGCGCCGCCGGAGAGCACGCCGTGGGTGATGTAGGCGTAGACGTCCTTGGCGCCCTTGGCGAGCAGTGCGTCGGCCGCATTCACCAGCGTGCCGCCGGAATCCACGATGTCGTCGACGAGGATACAGGTGTAGCCGGCGACCTCGCCGATCACGTTCATGACCTCGGACTCCCCGGGACGCTCGCGGCGCTTGTCGACGATCGCGAGCG
>JAEYTQ010000623.1 GCA_023433965.1 Pseudomonadota bacterium
CTCGCCGATTGCGGCATCGCCCGCATCTTCAACTTCGAAACGCTGCTTGAAGCGCTGCCGCTGGTCGCGCGGGTGCCGGCGCGTCGACCGGGCGCCGGCGCTCCCCGCGTCGGCATCGTGACCACCACCGGTGGCGGCGCCGCCATGGTGGTCGACGAGCTGGCCCTGCGCGGCATCGACGTGGTCGCCCCGAGCGACGAGACCTACGCGCGTCTCGGCGCCGCGGGCGTCAAGGCGGGGCACGACCGCATCACCGACCTGACGCTGGCCGGCACCCGCTACGACGTGATGAAGGCGGCGCTCGACACTCTGCTGGGCGCCCCGGAGTTCGATGCCATCATCGCGGTGATCGGCTCGTCCGCACGCTTTCAGCCGGAGCTCGCCGTCAAGCCCGTCATCGACAGCGGCGGGCATGCCAAGCCGCTGGCCGCCTTCCTGGTTCCGGAAGCACCCGAGGCGTTGAACATGCTGGCCGTCGCCGGGGTGCCCGCATTCCGCACCCCGGAATCCTGTGCGGACGCGATGAGCGCAGCCTTGCTGCGCCGGCCGGCCACGGCACTCGCTCGATCCCCGCGGCCGAGCGCGTCTGGATCGGCGCAGCAGCTCGATGAAATCGAAGCCTATGCGCTGCTGGCCAAGCTCGGCATCTCCCATGCGGAGGCCGTTGCCGTCGCGATCGATGCCGAAGGCCCCTTCCATCTTCCCTTCCCTTATCCGGTGGCGGTGAAGATCCTGTCGGCGGCAATCGCGCACAAGACCGAGATCGGCGGCGTGGTGCTGAACGTGGCCAGCGACGCCGAGCTCAGCACCGCGATGCGCCGCATCGTCGGGAATGCCGTGGGCAACGGCCACGCGGCATCGCACGTGATCGTGCAGCCGATGACGTCAGGCCTCGGCGAGTTTCTGCTCGGCTATCGCGTCGATCCCGATGCCGGGCCGCTGGTGCTGCTCGCCGCTGGCGGCGTCTACACCGAGATCTATCGCGACCGCAGCATCCGCCTCGCGCCGGTCGACCTCGACACCGCCCGCAGCATGATCGCCGAACTCGCCATCAGCCGCATCTTCCGGGGATATCGCAACAGGCCGCATGGCGATATGGAAGCCTTGGCACGGGCCATCGTGGCCCTGTCGCAACTGGCAAACGAGAGCTTTCAGGTGGTCGATGCGGAGATCAATCCGCTGATCGTCAGGCCGGTGGGCGAGGGCGTCATCGCCGTCGACGCCCTGGTCGCGCTCGTCCGAAGGGAGGACACATGATCGAAGACCTCAAGGACAGGGTCAATGCGGACGTGAATCTGGTGCGGCGCGGTCGCTTCCTGTCGACGACGTTTCTGCTCGAGATCGGAGCCGAGGCCTGGCTGATCACGATCGCCGACGGCAAGGTCGCCGCAGTGACCCGCGGCCCCTTCGTGATGCCCTCATGGTCGTTTGCGCTGCGCGCCTCCGAGGAGGAATGGACGAAGTACTGGAGCGCGAAGCCGCAACCCGGATCGCATGACCTCATGGCGCTGATCAAGCGGCGCACCCTCAAGGCCGAAGGCAATCTGCAGGTCTTCATGGCCAACCTCCGCTACTTCAAGGAAGCGCTGGTGAAACTGCGTGCAACGGGAGTCGCAGCATGAGCCCGCGTTTCGAAGCCACGATCGGCCGTTATCTCCACCTCGATCTGTTCGGCCGCAGCCACCGTCTGTATGTCGAAGAGGCCGGCCAGGGCATTCCGCTGCTGTGCCTCCACACGGCGGGCGCCGACGGCCGCCAGTATCGCGCACTGATGAACGATCCGCGCGTGACGTCGAAATTTCGCGTCATCGCTTTCGACATGCCCTGGCACGGCAAATCGTCGCCGCCGGCCGGCTGGCACGACGAGGAATATCAGCTGACGTCGGCCCAATACACCGGGATGATCCTGAGCGTCGCCGAAGCGCTCGAACTCGACAGGCCGGTCGTGATGGGCTGCTCGATCGGCGGACGCATCGTGCTGCATCTGGCGCTCGACTATCCCGAACGCTTCCGCGCCATCATCGGCCTGCAGGCCGGCGCTCATGTCGATCCTTATTACGATCTCAACTTCCTGCACCGGCCGGACGTGCATGGCGGCGAGGTCTGCGCGGCCATCGTCTCCGGCCTCGTCGGCCCCGACGCACCCGATGCCGATCGCTGGGAGACGTTGTGGCACTACATGCAGGGCGGTCCCGGCGTCTTCAAGGGCGACCTGTATTTCTACAAGCTCGACGGCGATATCCGCGACCGCGTGGCGCAGATCGACACGTCGCGGTGCCCGCTGTTCCTGCTGTCGGGCGAGTACGACTATTCGTGCACCCCAGAGGAAACGCTCGCAGTCGCCAACAGCATCAAGGGCAGCCACGTGACCATCATGAAGGGCCTCGGCCACTTCCCGATGAGCGAAGATCCCGAGAAGTTCCTCGGATATCTGCTGCCCGTTCTGCAGGCCATCGAGTGAACGGTTTCAAGAAAAGCAAGGGAGGACGTACGTGAAGACGAAAGCTTTGGTTGCGGCTCTGGCTGCGTTGTCCGTGTGGGGACCCGCGCAAGCGGAGATCGCCAAGGGCACCGTGAAGATCGGCGTGCTCACCGACATGTCCGGTCCCTATGCCGACAATGTCGGCGCGGGATCGGTGCTGGCGGCGCAGATGGCGGTGGAGGATTTCGGCGGCAAGGCCGGCGGCATGCCGGTCGAGATCGTCTCGGCCGACCACCAGAACAAGGCCGATGTCGGTCTCGGCATCGCGCGGCGCTGGTACGACACCGAAGGCGTCGATGCCATCACCGAGGTGGTCTCGTCGGGCGTGGCGCTGGCCGTGCAGCAACTGACCCGCGAAAAGGACAAGGTCTTCCTCGCCACCGGCCCCGGAACGCCCGACCTCACCGGCAAGGCCTGTTCGCCGAACGGCGTGCACTGGGCCTACGACAATTACGCGCTGGCGAATGTCGCGACTGCGCCGCTGGTCAAGAAGGGCCTGAAGAGCTGGTTCTTCCTGACCGCCGATTACAGCTTCGGACAGGCGCTCGAGGCGGAAGCCTCCAAGGTGGTGCTCGCCAATGGCGGCACGGTGCTGGGTGCGGCGCGGGCGCCGCTCAACACGCCGGACTTCTCGTCTTTCCTGTTGCAGGCCCAGGCCTCGAAGTCGCAGGTGGTCGGGCTCGCCAATGCCGGCGCCGACATGATGAATTCGCTGAAGCAGGCGAACGAGTTCGGCCTCACCGCCGGCGGGCAGAGCATCGCGGCGCTGCTGGTCAATCTGCCCGACATTCACGGTCTCGGTCTCGCCAACGCCAAGGGGCTCATCTTCGCCGACAGCTTCTATTGGGATGCCAACGACAAGACCCGTGCCTGGAGCAAGCGCTTCATGGAGCGCTTCAAGGGCAAGGCGCCCGGCAGCCTGCAGATCGCGGTGTATGGCGCGGTCACGCATTACCTGAAGGCGATCGATGCGAAGAAGAGCGAGTCGGGTGCTGCTCTGGTCGCGGAGATGAAGAAGCTGCCGATCAACGACGTCTACACCACCAACGCTTCGATCCGCGAGGATGGAAGGGTGATCCGCGACATGTATCTGCTGCAGGTCAAGGATCCCTCGGAATCGAAATATCCCTGGGACTATTACAAGATCCTCGCCACGGTACCCGGCGACCAGGCGTTCCGTCCGCTCAAGGACGGCAATTGCCCGCTGGTCGCCAAGTAGCACGCGAACGGCGGACGGATCGCAGCCATGCTGCGGTCCGTCCTGCCCAGAGGGCCACATGACCGACTATCCTGCGCTCCCACTCTTGATCGATGGCCGGTGGCGAGACGCCGCCGGGCGCGTCACCGTTCCGGTGCGCAATCCTGCAACAGGGCAGGTCATCGGGCAGCTGCCCTGTGTCGGCGCAGAGGATCTGGAGGAGGTGCTCGCATCGCTCGCGCGGGGGCATGAGCAATGGCGCCGGATGTCGCCCGGCGACCGGGGCGGCATCCTGCAGCGCGCAGCGGCGCTGATCACCGAGCGGCGCGAGCAGATCGCAAGGCTGATCACGCTGGAGCTCGGCAAGCCGATCGCCGAAGCCCGCACCGAAGTCGAGACCGCGGCCGCGCTGTTCGTGTGGAATGCGGAGGAGGGACGCCGCGCCTATGGTCGGGTCATTCCCTCGCGCCATCGTGCCGTCCAGCAGGTCGCGATCCGTGAGCCGCTCGGTCCGATCGCGGCCTTTTCGCCCTGGAATGCGCCGGCCATCACGCCCGCACGAAAGATCTCCAGCGCCCTCGCGGCGGGCTGTGCCGTCGTGATCAAGCCGGCGGAGGAAACACCGGCGACGGCGCTTGCCATTGCCGCCGCGGTCAACGACGCCGGACTTCCGGCCGGCGTGCTCAACGTCGTGTTCGGCGACCCCGCGCTGATCTCGCAGACGCTGCTGCGTTCGCCCGTCATCCGCGGACTCACCTTCACCGGATCGACCGAGATCGGCCGGCAGCTCGGGGTGCTCGCCGTGCAGGGCCTGAAGCGGATGACGCTGGAGCTCGGTGGCCACGCGCCCGTGCTGATCTTTGACGACGTCGATCCCGAAGCTGCCGCGCTGTCGGCGGTCACGGCCAAGTTCCGCAATGCCGGCCAGGTCTGCACCTCGCCGACGCGCTTCTTCGTGCATGAATCGATCCACGACCGCTTCGCGGCCAAACTGGCCGAACTCGCCGAGGCCATCGTGGTCGGAGATGGATTCGATGCATCGACCCAGATGGGACCGCTGGCCCATGCGCGGCGCGTGGAGAGCATGGAGCGGTTCGTGGACGACGCGCGGGCGCGCCAGATCCGCGTCGCAGCGGGCGGCCGGCGCTGCGGAGAGGGCGGATATTTCTACCGCCCCACCGTGCTCTCCCATGTCGACCAGGCGTGCCTCGCCTCCAACGTCGAGCCGTTCGGCCCGCTGGCGGCGACGGCGCCGTTCCGCACCGTGGACGAGGCCCTGCAGCTTGCCAATCGCCTGCCTTTCGGGCTCGCCGCTTATGTGATGACGCACGACATGCGCAACGCCGCCGCCGCATCCGAGGCGATTCAGAGCGGCAACGTGATCGTCAATCATTGGCAGGCGTCTCTGCCGGAAACGCCGTTTGGCGGCTACAAGGATAGCGGCATCGGCAGCGAAGGCGGCATCGAGGGCCTCCAGGAATTCCAGACCCTCAAATACGTCAGCCAGCTGGCGGCTTGACGAGGCCGGGCGCGCAGCGACGGCCGCCGGTCCTTAGACGCGCTCAACCCTTCCCCTCGCGCTTGCTCTCCTCCAGCGGCACGACCGTGGCCTTGCCGCTCGTCGCCGACAGTGCCTCGAGCGCTTCCTCGCAGAAATCCGCCACCATCTGCTCGTGGCGGGCCCCCAGACGGAGCAGGAGCAGGTTGCCGAGGTCGAGCCGGCCTTCCGCCGTGCCGTCCGGAAAGCGCTTCTTCAGGATGCGCTCGTAATTGGCGTGGCGGTCGCGATGGTGCTCCAGGCGGGCCATCAGGTCGGTGCGCAGCGGCTCGATGTCGATGCTGTCGAGGGCGTGAAGGCGCACCAGGAGGTCGTCCTTGGTCGAGGCCGGCGTGCTCGGCCGCGCGGCCCAGTGCCGCAGTGCTGTTCGGCCCTCCGGAGTGAGCGTATAAACCAGCTTGTTGGGCTTGCCCGTTTGCACGACCTCGCGGCCCTGGATGTGGCCGCGGTCGCGCAGCTTGGAGAGCTCGCGGTAGATCTGCTGGTGGTCGGCCTTCCAGAAGAAGCCGATCGAGGAGTCGAAGGTCTTGGCGAGCTCGTAGCCCGTCATCGGACGTTCCGTCAGGCATGCGAGGATTGCGTCGCCCAGTGCCATGACCGGCCTCCGTCTTCGGCTTTGATCAACTCGCTTGACTTTATGCGCATCGGCGCATATGCGTCAATGTGCATATGAGGCAGTAAGCAGCCGGCCGACGTCCCGACTGAAAAATCCAGCAGAATCAACCCGGTCGCTACTGTGCATGGGTTTGTTTTCGCACTTTGCCCTTGGCCTAGGGAGGCACCTGAAAAAGACCGGCCTCGATTCCTGGTACGCCTACATGAAGTCTCATGACCGCGCCGCGCTCTGGGACCTCCTGCACCCCGACGCCGTGTTCGAAAGCCCCGTCGTGCACACGCCGCTGCGCGGCCGCGACATCACCTTCAAATACCTCACCAGCGCCGAGAAGGTGCTCGGCGGCCCCGGCTTCACCTATGTCGGTGAATGGCGCAGCGACACTGGCGCCGTGCTCGAATTCAGGAATGTCATCGACGGCATCGAGATCAACGGCGTCGACA
>JAEYTQ010000671.1 GCA_023433965.1 Pseudomonadota bacterium
CCCTGGTGCAGCAGCAGGGCGTGCTCAACACCACGGTGACGCTGACCGGATCGGCGCGGGTGGCGATGGCGCGCAATCCGCGCGGCCGCAATGCCAATGCAGTGGCGCGCGCACCGCAGCCGGCCGAAGAGCAATACGCGACCACTGGCGATCCCGTGAACCTGACGCCGCCGTCGCAGCCTGCGCGCCGCTACATGCCGCAGGACGACAATTACATCTATCCGGCCGACGGCAGCGACACCGGCGCGCGCTATCCCGCACCGCGCTCGGCGAGCCGCCCGCTCTACGACGCGCAGGTCTACCAGCAGCAGCCGCGCGTATATTACGACCAGGGATATGGCCAACAGGGCTATTACTACCAGCCCCAGGCTCGGCAGTATTACCAGCCGCGCGGCTATTACTATCAGAACTGACGCGGCCTCCATCGACAGTCCTCTCCGGCCGAGGCACCATGCCGTCACGTGCCACGATCATTCTGACCGTGCTCTGGGTTCTGACGGCGGGACGGGCGATGGGATCCGACGTGGCCTTCGACCTGGAGGCGCATCGCGGCGGGCGGGCGCTGTTGCCGGAAAACACCCTGCCCGCCTTCGCCCACGCGCTGTCGATGGGCGTGGACACGCTCGAGCTCGACGTCGGCGTGACCGCGGACGGCGAGGTCATCGTCTCGCATGAGCGCAGGCTCAATCCCGATCTCACGCGGGATGCGGGCGGCGCGTACATCACTCCGCCCGGCACGCCTTTCGTGAAATTGCGGCTCGACGAGGTCAGGACCTATGACGTCGGCCGGATCCGGCCGGACAGCGCCTATGCGAGGCAATTCCCCGAGCAGCGGGCCGTGCCGGGCACGCGCATTCCCACCTTGCGCGAGCTGTTCGCGCTGGTGCGCAAGTCCGGCAACACGCAGGTGCGCTTCAACATCGAGACCAAGATCGATCCGAACCATCCGGATGAGACGCTGGATCCACAAGGTTTCGTCGCGAAGCTGCTCGCGGTGATCGCGACCGAGGGATTCTCGGGCCGCGTTACGATCCAGTCGTTCGACTGGCGAACCCTGCTTCTGGTCCAGCAGCAGGCGCCGAACATCCCGACCGCGTATCTCACGCTCCAGCGCGGCTCGGCTCCGACGGTGGCGCTCGACAGCGCGACGAAATGGACGGCGGGGTTCAGCCCGGCCGATTACGGCGGCTCACTGCCGCGCACGATCAAGGCTGCGGGCGGCGCGATCTGGTCGCCCTATTTCGGTGACGTG
Organism: Pseudomonadota bacterium; assembly: GCA_023433965.1. Classification (GTDB taxonomy): domain Bacteria; phylum Pseudomonadota; class Alphaproteobacteria; order Rhizobiales; family Xanthobacteraceae; genus Bradyrhizobium. The sequence goes on from JAEYTQ010000671.1 coordinate 1,253, forward strand.
ACCGCAGCACTGGTGTCCGAGGCCCACGCGCTCGGACTGCGCGTCGTGGTGTGGACGGTGAACAAGCGCGAGGACATGACGCGCATGATCGAGGTCGGCGTCGACGGCATCATCTCGGACAGGCCGGATCTGTTACGAGAGGTGGCCGGCGCGAAGGGAATTGCGCTGGCGGCGGGGACGCCCGTGGCGCCGTAGGACGGTCTCGTGCAGCCCTACTCCCCATTCTTCCAACGCCGGGACAGCGCGCCCAGGATGTTGGAATAGTCGTCGGTCCAGACCCGCACCCTGTCATCGGCTTCGGTCTGTTCCCATTGCTTGGAGGACGCGAGCCTGCCGATGTCGGCCTCCTCGCGCGCGGAGATGACGACATCGGTCGAGAAGATGTAGTCCCCGTCCCGCCCGGAATCCTCGTTGAAGACCCAGCTCTTGAGATCGTTGGCGTCGGCAATGCCGACGATAACGGTCTCGAGATCGAGATGGCGGTTGGAGACATGCATCACCACGGCGCCGTGCGGCGCGAGCTTGTCCTTGTAGATCTTCATCGCCTCTTCGGTGGCAAGATGGATCGGGATCGCGTCGGACGAATAGGCGTCGACGATGACGAGGTCATAGGCGCCGTCGGGCTCCTTGGCGAAGGTGAGGCGCGCATCGCCGATGACAGGTTTCATATCGGGCATGCAGCTCGAGATGTAGCGGAAATTCCTGGGGTCGCGCGCCGCATCGACCATGGACTGGTCGATCTCGAAGAAGGTCCAGCTCTCCCCTGGCGCGGCGGCGCAGGCGAGCGTGCCGGAGCCGACACCGATCGCGGCGACCTTGAGCGGCGCGCCCTTGCGCTCGCGGATCGCGCTGACGGCCTGACCGATGCCGCCGTCCGCGTGATAGTAGGTGATCGGCTCGGGCCGGCCGGTCACCGGCGTGCCGTCATTGTTGCGGAAGCGCTCGGCGCCGTGAATGGTGGTGCCGTGCATCAGCACGTGGAAATAACCGCCCGGCGTCACCACGATCTTGTGCACGCCGAAGAAGCTGCGCACCGTCGTGACGCGGCCCTCGTCTGCGGGATAAACCCGGATCAACACCAGCGCGAGCGCGACGGTGGCGAAGATCTTCCAGCGGCTGGCATTGAGGACGAGCGCGAGCAGCGCGGCAAGCGCGCCGACGGTGCCGGCGACCCAGACGCGATGATCCCCAAACCAGGTCGAGATGTCGCCCGTCGCATAGGATGGGGCGACGAGCGCCACCGCGAGCGCGGCGAGCGCCAGCCAGTACCATCTTATGATGCCTGCAAAGCGTTCGTTCGCGGACGGACGGCACAGCGCGGCGAGTGCGATCAGGATCGGGTATTCGGCGATCCACGAGAAGGTGTAGGGCGCAACAAGCCCCGCGAACAGGCCGCCGACCATGCCGCCGAACGACAGCGCGACATAGAAGCCGGTGAGATGTCTGGCCGGCGGCCGCGTCCGCGCCAGTTCGCCGTGGCAGGCCATGGCGATGACGAAGAAACACAGTTGATGCCCCCCGAGCGTGAGCAGCAGGTTCTGCTCGCCGCCAAAGGCCAGCAGGCAGACGACACCGGCGATCGCGACCGGCTGGAGCATCAGCATCCATTTGTGCGGCAAGAGCGGCCGCGACTGGAACACCACCACCCATGTCAACAGATAGAGCGACAGCGGCAGCACCCAGAGCAGCGGCGCCGCCGCGACGTCGGTGGAGATGTGCGCCGTGACGGCGATGAGCAGGCCCGACGGCACCGCGGCCAGGAATATCCAGCGCAGCCGCGTCAGCAGACCCGGCGCCGGAGCAGTCACCGCCTCGTCTCGCGCATTCGCCATTGCCGGCTTCGGCGAACGCAACAACAGCGCGCCGCAGGCGCCGATGAGCAGGATCAACAGGCCATAGCCGGCGGTCCAGAACCGGTTCTGCATCTGCAACGTGAACATCGGCTCGAGCAGGAACGGATAGGACAACAGCGCCAGGAAGCTGCCGATGTTGGAGGAGGCATAGAGAAAATAAGGATCGTGCGCAGCGGGATGGCCGGTGCGGACGAACCAGGCCTGCAGCAGCGGATTGTTGGCGGCGAGCGCGAAGAACGGCAGCCCGATCGAGACCACGAACAGGCCGAGCAGCCAGACCGCATAGCCCGAAGCCGGCGGCTCGCCATAGGCCGAGGCGATGCCGAGCGGCAGCGTCGCGAAGGCCGCGAGCAGCAGCACCAGATGCACCGCCACCGGAACGATCCGGCTCCTCGCCTGCATCAGAAAATGCGCATAGGCATAGCCCGCGAGCAACAGCGACTGGAAGAACACCATGGCCACCGACCACACCGCCGGCGAGCCGCCGAGCCGCGGCAGCACCATCTTCGTGAACAGCGGCTGCACCGAGAACAGCAGCAGCGCGCTGACGAAGATCGCAGCGGTGTAGACCGTCAGCAGCAGCCGGTTGCGCGACGACGAGGGCTGCTCCGTGGCGGCGGGTTGCACGATCGAATCCATGGAAGCTCCGGCAAAAGCGTTTTCCAGCGAAGTGGGCACCGGTTCGCGCAAGACGACGCGTCGGACCATCCCCCCGGCGGGCGCCGGACCGCGCGCAATGGAGCACAAGGCGCTTGAACGGGCAACAAAGTGTGACGTGATGTTGCAGCGGGGAATGCTTGATATAAGGGAGTCGTTCCGGGCGCCTCGAAGAGGCGGACCCGGAATCTCGAGATTCCAGGTCTGGTCCTTCGGACCATCCTGGAATGACAGTGGAACAATTCGAAGCTCTCATGACCGAAACCGACGTCGTCATCATCGGCGCTGGCCACAACGGCCTCACCTGCGCGGCCTATCTCGCGAAAGCGGGTTTGCGGGTGCACGTGGTCGAGCGGCGCAAGGTGGTCGGCGGCGCCGCGGTCACCGAGGAGTTTCACCCCGACTTCCGCAATTCGGTTGCGGCCTACACCGTGAGCCTGCTCAATCCGCAGGTGATCGGTGACCTCGATCTCGCCGGGCAAGGCCTGCGGGTGGTCGAGCGGCGCGCGCAGAATTTCCTGCCCGCGCCCGACAGCAACTATCTCCTCACCGGCGAGGGGCGGACCAAAGCCTCGGTCGCACGGCTCAGCGCGCACGATGCGGAGGCCCTCGACGGCTTCTCACGCGAGCTGGAAGACATCGCCGACGTGCTCAGGCAATTCGTGCTGCGCGCGCCACCAAACCTGCTCGACGGCTTCGGCGCGAACGCGATCCGCGAAGCCGTGAACGCGCTGGGGACGGCCAACATCCTGCGCGGCCTCACGCTGGAGAGAAGCCGCAGCCTGCTGGATCTCTTCACCCGTTCCGCCGGCGAAGTATTGGACGAGCGTTTCGAGCACGATCTGGTCAAGGCGCTGTTCGGCTTCGACGCCATCGTCGGCAACTATGCCAGCCCCTACGCCGCCGGTTCGGCCTACGTCATGCTGCATCATGCCTTCGGCGAGGTGAACGGCAAGAAGGGCGCCTGGGGCCATGCCATCGGCGGCATGGGCGCGATCACGCAGGCGATGGCGCGCGCGGCGCGCGATCGGGGCGTGGTGATCGACACAGATGCCGGTGTCCGCGAGGTCATCGTCGAGCGCGACCGCGCGGTCGGCGTGGTGCTGGAGAACGGCACCGCCATCCGCGCGAAATATGTCGCGGCCAACGTCAATCCGAAGCTGCTGTATACGCGGCTGATCGCGGCGGATGCGCTGCCCGAGGACTTCCTCGCCCGCATCCGGCATTGGAAGAACGGCTCCGGCACCTTCCGCATGAACGTCGCGCTGGACCGCCTGCCCTCCTTCGCGGCGCTGCCGGGCGAGGGCGATCATCTCACCTCGGGCATCATCCTGGCGCCGAGCCTTGCCTACATGGACCGTGCCTATGCCGATGCGCGGGCGCAAGGCTGGAGCCGGCAGCCCGTCGTCGAGATGCTGATCCCCTCGACGCTCGACGACACGCTGGCGCCCGCCGGCAAGCATGTCGCGAGCCTGTTCTGCCAGCACGTCGCGCCGGAGCTTTCAGAGGGAAGATCCTGGGACGATCATCGCGAAGAAGTCGCCGATCTCATGATCGCGACGGTGGACGACTACGCGCCCGGTTTTGCCGCGAGCGTGGTGGGCCGCCAGATCCTGTCACCACTCGACCTCGAACGGCAGTTCGGCCTGCTCGGCGGCGACATCTTCCATGGTGCGCTGACCTTGAACCAGCTGTTTTCGGCGCGGCCGATGCTGGGACACGCCGATTATCGCGGGCCATTGCGGGGCCTCTACCATTGTGGCTCCGGCGCCCATCCCGGCGGCGGTGTCACCGGCGCCCCCGGTCACAACGCGGCGCAGGCCATCCTGCGGGATCACCGCGCGCTGTTCAGAAGCCGTGGATAGACTTGGGGATTGCTTGGGGATGAGCTGTGGACAGGCTGTTGAAAGCTCTGTGGCAAGGCAGAGGATGCCTGGTGGAGGACCGTCGGGCAACCTTGGGGAAAGCCGGTGGCGACGGTGGGGACAATTGCCGGGAAAATGGGTGGACAGGATGCCGGCAAGCCGCCGGATAATTTGTAAACATCCCGGGGAGACGCAGGTGGAAAAACGACCGCGCCCGCGAGGGGAGTCCCCTCGCGGGCGGTGATCAGGAATAGCCCTCTGAAGAAAATTGCCCCCGCTGGGAAATGGAGGCGGAAATTACTTCAAGGAGGTGCTAATCGACGTGAACTTCTCGTTCAGCGAGGTGCCGAGGCCGTTCACCACGGTGATGATCGCCAGAGCGATACCCGCGGCAATCAGGCCGTACTCGATCGCAGTTGCACCGGACTCATCCGACCAGAACCTCTGAATCATGCTCTTCAAGACTAGCCTCCGTTTCAATTTCAAGCTGTGTTGTCTTCGCTCGACACCCCCAAATGTACGGGGCGGAACCTTCGGCCCGGTTAACCGGGGAACCGCAACTTATGCGGAACTTCGCCGACAAAAGTTCCGCAAATTGAACTCAATGGAACCCTGAATGCAGCCTTCACCCACCCACCGCGCCAGCTTTTCAATCGGCAGCGAGGCCGATGCGAGGCGCGTGGTCGACGTGCTTACCGAGGTGTTTTTCGACGGCGACGCGGCGGTTGCCGCGTTCGAGCGTCCGGACGGACAATGGGACGTCACGCTGCATTTCGCCGCAGCGCCGGATCAGGCATGGCTGCACGAACTCATTGCAATGTCAGCAGGAAATGACATCGCTGCAGCGCTCGCGTTCGACACGGTCGAGGCCAGGGACTGGGTCAGGGCCAGCCTGGAAGATCTGGTCCCGGTCCCGGCCGGGCGCTTCGTCGTGCACGGCAGTCATGACCGTGACCGCGTGGCGCCGAACAAGCTGGCCATCGAGATCGAGGCGGCGCTCGCCTTCGGAACCGGCCACCACGGCACCACGCGCGGCTGTTTACTTCTGCTTGACCACGTCCTCAAGAGCTCCAGCCCACGGAACCTGCTCGACCTCGGCACCGGGACCGGCGTACTGGCGATCGCGGCGGCGAAGGCGTTGCATCGCGCGGTGCTGGCCTCCGATATCGACGCGCCCTCGGTGCGGGTGGCGGCCGAGAACGCCGCCCTGAACGACGTCCGCAACCATGTGCGGGTGATCCGCGCCACCGGCTTTGCCGCGCCGGATTTCGCGCGCGCGGGCCCGTTCGACCTGGTGCTCGCCAACATCCTTGCCAATCCGTTGCGGCAATTGGCGAGCCCCATGGCTCGCCATCTGGCGCCGGGCGGCCGCGTGATCCTCA
>JAEYTQ010000712.1 GCA_023433965.1 Pseudomonadota bacterium
TGGGGCGAAGGACTATTTTCCCGCGCGCACGGCCTGCATATCGATGCCGACGACAATCTCTATTGCACCGACGACGGCGACCACACCGTGCGCAAATGCACCACGGACGGCAAGGTGCTGCTGACGATCGGCATCCCGGCAAAGCCGGCGCCGTTCATGAGCGGCGAGCCGTTCCACCGTTGCACCCATACTGCGCTGTCGCCGACGGGCGAGATCTACGTCTCCGACGGCTATGGCAATGCGCGCGTGCACAAGTTCACGCCGGGCGGCAAGCTGATCAAGAGCTGGGGCGAGCCGGGCACCGACCCCGGCCAGTTCAACATCGTGCACAATATCGCCACCGATGCCGACGGCTGGGTGTATGTCGCCGACCGCGAGAACCACCGCATCCAGGTTTTCGACGACGAAGGGAAATACGAGACGCAATGGAACAATCTGCACCGGCCCTGCGCGCTGTGCTGCTGCGGCGGAGCCAAGAGCCCCACCTTCGTGATTGGCGAGCTCGGCCCCGGCCTTGCCATCAACCGCAATGTGCCCAATCTCGGCCCGCGGCTGTCGATCGTTGATGCCAAGGGAAATCGCATTGCGCGGCTTGGCGGCGAAGCGGGTCCGGGCGTGGCCAGCGGCAAATTCCTGGCGCCGCACGGTATCGCGCTGGACTCGAAGGGCGACATCTATGTCGGCGAGGTCGGCGTCACCAACTGGGAGACCAGCTTTCCGGACGAGGAGATGCCGTCCGCCGTGCGCACGACGCGGTGCCTGCAGAAGCTGGAGCGGGTACGGAAGTAGAGGTCGCGGAAAGGCCACCACGATGAGCAGCGGTTCCGGGCCACTCGCTGTGAATCGCTGATTTTTGAGCATTTTTGCCACCTCGGCGCCGCATTTGCTTGCGCCTGAATAAGTCGCTCAACGGGCTTCACAATCCCGTCACGCAGCATGTAGTATGTCACGACATGCTGCTTCGCAGCGTACATTGGAGGCCGGGAGCGTTACTTGAACGCACATGTCTCGCAAGGCAGTTGGCCGGTGTTGGTGCTGAATGCGGACTTCCGGCCGCTGAGTTACTACCCACTGTCGTTGTGGTCGTGGCAGGACGCGATCAAGGCGGTGTTCCTCGACCGCGTCAACATCGTCGCGCATTACGATCAGGCGGTTCGAAGTCCGACGTTGGAGATGCAATTACCGAGCGTGGTTTCGCTCAAATCCTTCGTGAAGCCGACCACGCACCCTGCCTTCACCCGGTTCAACGTCTTCCTGCGCGATCGTTTCGCCTGCCAATATTGCGGCTCGCCCGAAGACCTCACCTTCGATCACATCATCCCGCGCAGCAAAGGCGGCCAAACCACCTGGGAGAACGTGGTCGCGGCGTGCTCGCCATGTAATCTGCGCAAGGGCAATCTGACGCCGGCGCAAGCAAAGATGTTTCCTCGCCAGAGCGCGTTTGCGCCCACCGTGCACCAGCTCCACCGCAACGGCCGCCTGTTTCCTCCGAACTACCTGCACGACAGCTGGCTCGACTACCTCTACTGGGATACGGAGCTGGATCCGTAGGCAGACTATCGCAGGGAAGCGGGATGTAGAATCCCTCTTGCACCTGGCGGATGCTTGCGCCGAAAGAGCTTGCGCGGACGCATGCTCGAATCCGGTTGCCATATTGCCATCGATGTGTAGAACGGCATTTGGGTGTTCGCTGCATGCAGCAGCGACAGGTCGAGCGATGGTCGGGCCGCCACGCGGAAGGCGCGCACCCGTGAACCATCAAGAACCGTCCGAAGGCCTGCCTCGAGCCCAGCTTGTTGCCGAACGCGCGTTCGCTACCTTACAGCGCTTCTTGCACGTCGAGGCCGTCAGCGGCGTCATGCTCCTGATTGCGGCAGGTGCCGCGCTGGTGTGGGCCAACTCCCCCTTCGCACACGGATATCATGCATTCTGGGAGCAGCCGCTCTCGATCGGGTTGGGGAAGTTCGTCTTCTCCCTGTCGCTGCACCACTGGATCAACGATGCACTGATGACGGTCTTCTTTCTCGTCGTAGGCATGGAGATCAAGCGCGAAATTCATGAAGGCACGCTGAGCAGGCTTGATCAGGCGATCCTGCCGGTCATCGCAGCATTCGGCGGGGTCATTGCCCCCGCAATCATCTTCACTGCCTTCAATATGGATCCGGTACGCATCGTCGGCTGGGCGGTACCGACCGCAACGGACATCGCCTTTGCCGTGGGGGTGCTCGCGCTGCTTGGGCGATCAATCCCGGTCAATGTCCGCGTTTTCCTGCTGGCTCTGGCCATCATCGACGACGTCATCGCGATTCTGATCATTGCCTTCTTTTACTCGGGGGGACTCCAATACGCCGGATTCCTCGTCGTGGCGCTGGGCATCCTGATGGTTCTGGGACTGCAGCGGATCGGCGTCGGTTCGGCCCCCGTCTATGTCTTTCCGGGCGCGATCGTCTGGAGCGGGGTTTTCATGACGGGCGCTCATCCGACCCTCGCAGGCGTGATACTCGGCCTGATGACGCCGGTGTGGTCCACCCCGATGCGGGAGCATCCGCTCAACGTGGCTTCTCGTGTGGTCGAGGAACTGCGTAGCAGCGATGCCGTGAGAACCAAGGATGCACATCGACTGGAGTTGCCGCTGCGGCAGCTTCGAATCGCCCACCGTGAGATTTTGGCTCCCGTCGTGCGCGTCCAAACGACACTGCATCCGTGGGTGGCTTACGGCGTCATGCCTCTGTTCGCACTGGCCAATGCCGGCATCACCCTCACCGACGCCAAGCTTCCCGACGGAGCCTGGTTCGCAACGCTGGGCGTGGTACTCGCCTTGTGCATCGGCAAACCGCTCGGTGTGCTCGGTGCGAGCTGGATTGCAGTACGTCTGGGCTGGTGTCGGCTGGCAGCCGGCGTTTCCTGGGCCGGCGTTTGTCTGGTCGGTCTGCTGGCCGGCATCGGCTTCACCATGTCCATCTTCATCGCCACGCTCGCTTTTTCCGATGCAGACCTCCTGAACGCGACCAAACTCGGTGTTCTGATAGGCTCGGCCATTTCCGCCGTGCTCGGTCTCGCGTGGGGGCTTGTATATGTTCGGCGCTTGCGCCGGGCGAACGATCGTCCTCGCCTCGCCTCTGGAGCTCCATGACGGCGCTTCGGGTCTTGCTTGAGCACAGGCGTCCGGAACGTCGCTCCGACGGGCTACTGATAGAGAAACAGGACGCATGGCGGACTCTCCACCAGGAAGCCGGTGGTCGAGCCGAACAGGGCCTCCCGAAGTCCGCGACGCCCATAGGCGCCCATGACCAGCGTTTCTATTCTCCTGTCCGCGATCTCGATATTGATGACCTCTGCCGGATGCGCCTGGGAACTGATCGGATTCGCATCCACCTCATATCCATGACAGCGCAGGTAGCTCGCCGCTGCGGTGGCCCGACGGGCAGCCAGTTCCTGACTGGCGTCGATCGAAGTTACGCAAATGCGTTTCCCTGTCCCGATTCCGAGAAGCACGAACATCTGGACGGCGCGCATGGCCGGCAGGCTGCCGTCATAGGCGATTAGAATGTCACTGCCCCCTGGAAGCTCGTCCGGACAGACGATCACCGGCCGCGGAGTCATCCGCAACAATCGGGCAAGCACGTCCGACAGCCGCGCATTGGATTTGCCACAGAACGCCGTGTCATGACCGGTGACCACCAGGTCTCGCGTTTCCGTGGCGAGATGGAGCGTGTCCACCGGATCGCCTTCGAACGACAGCCAGTCAAAAGGCAGTTGGTGACTTCTGCACTCCAGCTCGAACCTGTCGTGCAGCCTTTGGCGGGCGTCAACGGCCTGTCTGGTGAACCGCTCCTCCAGTCGGGCCTTATAGGCTGAGGTGCCGATTCCTCCGAGCATCGGCACTTCGATCGACGTCAGGTCGACGCCGGCGAGTCCAGCCAGTTCGGCGCCCGTTTGCTTCGCCAAGCGGAAGCCATAGCGACGCGCGGCTTCGGAGGATGGGGTTTCACCCAGGAGGACCAGGGCTCGTTTGAGCATTGAAGGTTGCGACATGGACACAGTGTGTCGGATAGATCACTGGCGTACTTGACCGAGATCAAAGAAAGGCGGTCCAGGGCTCGTCATCGCATGGGCACGAGCCAGCCCTCCTGAGCCGGCACGGTGAAACGTAGCCGCTTTCCGCGCAAGCCGGCTATCGCCAGAGCCGCCCACAACAACGTCTCTAAGCCCGCCGCAACGCCAGGGTCACGCCGCCGAGCGTGAGCGCCATGGCGGTCCATTCGCGATAGCCCAGCGGCTCCTCCAGAATGATGGCAGCGGAGACCACGCCGATCACGGGCACGATCAGCATGCCCGTCGAGGCCGTGGTTGGTGGCAGACGGCGCAGCGTCTCGAACCAGGTGACGTAGCAGAGGCCCATCGGCACCAGCGTCATGTAGGCGAAGCAGCCGAGCCCCAGCGAGGTGATCGCGCTGACATCAGGATGCTCGAACGCGATGCCGAGAATCAGCATCGTGGCGCAGCCGAGCCCGACCTGCCAGGCGACGACGACCAGCGGCGGCATCGGCAGCGGCTTGCGGTTGAGCACGTTGCCGAGCGCGAACAGGATGGCGCAGAGCAGCGCCAGCACGATGCCCAGCAGCTTGTCGGCACTGAACGCAAATCCGTTGCCGCTCAGGAGCAGCGTGACGCCGGCAATGCCAAGGACCAGCCCGAAAATATCCCTCAGCGCCGGCCTGGTGTGTAGCACCGGCCAGGCGAACAGCATCGCCCAAATCGGCATTGTATAGGCGAGAAGCGCGCCCTCGCTCACGGTCACATATTTCATCGCGACCGTTCCGAGACCCATCCAGGCAAAGACGTTGGTGAATGTCGCGAACAGCAGCCGCGGGATGGCCTCGCGCGGTACCGCGAACGATTCCTTCCGGCTCAGGACCAGGATGCCGAGAATGAGCGAGGCACAAACGCCCGCAAGGCCGCGCGCAAACAAGGGCGGCCATTGCTGGAGCAGCAGCTTCATCAGCGGCCAGTTCAGCGCCCAGCCGAACGCCGTTACGCAAAGGCAGAGAGAGCCGATTGTCCTGTCGCGTCGTGCCGCATCCATGCATAGCGCTTAGCAGGTCGGCTCTAGCCGCTCCACCTCGGCCCGCGCATGCGACCCATCGCACAGGACGGAACCGGACCGCCCGGCGGTCGTTCAAAACGGGAGCCCACGCGTCGATGCGTGCCGCAGCACAACCCAGGGAGGCCATCATGGCTGCAGCTGAGAAAGACCACGTCTACAAGATCCTGGACCTGGTCGGATCATCCGAGACCTCGATCGAGGACGCGATCCAGAACGCGATCAGCCGCGCCTCGAAGACCGTTCGCGAGATGAAATGGTTCGAGGTGGTGCAGACTCGTGGCCACATCGAAAACGGAGCCATCGGCCATTATCAGGTCACATTGCGCGTCGGCTTCACGCTCGAAGAGTGACGCGACGCGTCTCTACGCGATCCGCAGCCTCGGCCGGCCTGGTCACTGACCGCGGGGGGTCGGGGCACGATTGCTACAGGCCACTTCGAAAGCGCCCTCTCATGGAGTGTGTCAGGCCAGATGGCAGGCCACGAAGTGCCCGCCCGCCCCCTCCTTCAGCACCGGCGCGCTCTCCGCGCAACGCGGTTGAGCGATCGGGCAGCGGGTGTGGAAGTGGCAGCCCGACGGCGGCTTCATCGGACTCGGGACGTCGCCCTTCAGGCGAATGCGCTCGCGCTTGAGCTTGGGATCGGGCACCGGCACCGCCGACAACAGCGCCCTGGTGTAGGGATGCTGCGGGTTGCGGTAGAGATCGCTGGCTTTGGCCAGCTCGACGATACGGCCGAGATACATCACCGCGACGCGATCGGAGATGTGCTCGACCACCGAGAGGTCATGCGCGACGAAGAGATAGGTCAGGTTCAGCTCGGCCTGGAGATCTTCCAGGAGGTTGATGACCTGGGCCTGGATCGACACGTCGAGCGCGGAGACCGGCTCGTCGCAGACGATCAGCTTCGGCTCGACCGCGAGCGCGCGCGCGATCACGATGCGCTGACGCTGGCCGCCGGAGAATTCATGCGGATAGCGCCGCATGTGCTCAGCCTTCAGCCCGACCTTGACCAAGAGGCTGGCGACGCGCTCCTCGCGTTCTTTCGGGGAGGAGGCGAGATCGTGGATGGTGAAGGCCTCGCCGAGGATGGCGCCGACCGTCATGCGCGGATTTAGCGAAGCGAACGGGTCCTGGAACACCAGCTGCATGTTGCGCCGCATCGCGCGCAGATCGTTGCCGCCGAGCTTGCGCACGTCCCGGCCGTCGAAGACGACCTCGCCGTCGGTCGGCTCGATCAGGCGCAGCACGCAGCGCCCCGTGGTCGACTTGCCGCAGCCGGATTCGCCGACGAGACCGAGCGTCTCGCCCCGGTTGACGGAGAACGACACGCCGTCGACCGCATAGACGGTGCCGACCTGGCGGGACAGCAGGCCGCCGAGCACGGGGAAGTGTTTCTTCAAGCCGCTGACGCGGAGCAAGGGCTCGCTCATGACGCGGCTCCCACGCTGGCATCTCCGAGGTGACAGGCTATGCGATGGCCGGGCGAGACCTCGCGCAACAGCGGCTCCTTTTCGGTGCAGACGGTCATGGCGAACTTGCAGCGCGGCGCAAAGCGGCAGCCGACCGGCGGATTGATCAGGATCGGTACCGAGCCGCCGATCGCCTCGAGCCGCGTCTTGTGCTCGCTGTCGAGATCGATGCGCGGGATCGAGCGGATCAACCCTTGCGTATAGGGATGGCGGGGATCGCCGAACAGGTCGTCGACGGGCGCTTCTTCGACCACCTTGCCGGCATACATCACGACGACGCGCTGCGCGGTTTCGGCGACCACGCCCATGGCATGGGTGATCAGCATCACCGCCATGCCGAAACGGTCCTTCATGTCCTGCAAGAGGTCGAGAATCTGCGCCTGGATGGTAACGTCGAGTGCCGTGGTGGGCTCGTCGGCGATGATCAGCTTCGGCTTGCAGGCGAGCGCCATCGCGATCATCACGCGCTGGCGCATGCCGCCGGAGAACTGGTACGGATAATTGTGCACGCGGCCTTCGGCATTGGGGATCTGCACCAGCTTCAGCATCTCGATAGTGCGCTCGAGCGCCTGCTTTCTGGTCACCGCTTCGTGCCGACGCAGGCTCTCGGCGATCTGCTCGCCGATGGTGAGCACCGGATTGAGCGAGGTCATCGGCTCCTGGAAGATGAAGCCGATCTCCTTGGCCCTGATCTCGTCGAGCTGATTACTGGTCAGCGGCACGAGATCGCGTCCCTCGAAGATGATCTGGCCGGCCGCGATCCGGCCCGGCGGCATCGCGATGAGCTTCAGGATCGACATCGCGGTCACGGTCTTGCCGCAGCCGGACTCGCCCACGACACAGAGCGTCTCGCCCTTGTTGATGGTGATATCGACCCCGTCGACGGCCTGGAGGATGCCGTCGTCGGTGGAGAAGTGGGTTTTCAGGCCCTTGATCTCGAGCAGCGGCGCCATCAGATCACCCGTCGCGCATCGAGCGCGTCGCGCAGGCCGTCGCCGATGAAGTTGATGGCGACAACCGCGATGAAGATCGCGCCGCCCGGAAACAGCGCCCAGTGCGGGCCGATGTCGAGGAAATCCTTGGCATCGTACAGCAGCCGGCCCCAGGTCGGGGTGTCAGGCGGAAAGCCGAGGCCGAGGAAGGACAGCGTCGATTCCGCGATGATGGCGGCGGCAACGTCGATGGTGCCGGCGATGATCACCGGACCGAGCGCATTTGGCAGGATGTGCTTGACCACCTGCCGCAGCGGACTTGCACCGAGCGCACGTGCCGCCTCCACGAATTCCTTTTCGCGGATCGACAGGAACTGCGCGCGCACCAGGCGCGCGACCGGCATCCAGCGGAGCCCCCCGATCACCAGCACGATCAGGATGAAGATGCCCCCCTCGGGGCCGAACACCTGCTTCAGCCCATCGCGGAAGAGATAGATCAGCAGCAAGAGTAGCGGCAGTTGCGGCAACGACAGGAACAGATCCGTGAGCCACATCAGGCCATGGCCGAGCGCGCCGCGCGACATGCCGGCCAGCGCGCCGATCAGCACGCCGATAAAGACCGAGACCAGCATCGCGGCAAGGCCGACGGCGAGCGAGATGCGCCCGCCATAGATCATGCGGGCGAGGATATCCTGCCCGAGATCGTCGGTGCCGAACGGATGGGCCAGCGACGGCCCCTGCATACCCGCGACAATGTCGATCTCGTCGATCTTGACCCGCCAGACGAACGGACCAAACACCACCGCCAGGACAAGAACCAGGAGCAGAAACGCGCTGACAACGGCAAGCTTGTGGCGGCTGTAGCGCCGCCACGTCTCGCGCCAGGGCGAGTAGACGCGCCGCTCAGCGGAGGGAGATGCGAGGGTCAAGCCAGCCATACAGGACGTCCGCGATGAGATTGAACAGGACCACAAGGCACGCGAACACGAAGGTGACGGCCATCACCACCGGCGTGTCGTTGGAGAGGATGGACGAGATCAGCAGCGAACCGATGCCGGGAATGCGGAAGATCTGCTCGGTGACGATGGCGCCGCCGAACACGGCGGGCATCTGCAACGCGATCAGCGTGACCACAGGGATCATGGCGTTGCGCATCACGTGCTTGACGATCACCGTGGTCTGGCCGAGGCCCTTCGCCCGCGCCGTGGTGACGTAGTCGAGCCGGATGACGTCGAGCATCGCCGAGCGCACGAAGCGCGTCATCGACGCCGCCTGGAACAGCCCGAGCACCGCCACCGGCATGATCGCCTGACGGATCATCTCCAGCAGCCAGCGGATGCCGGTTGCCTTGATGTCGGTGGTATAGACGAAAGGCAGCCAGTCCAGCGTGACCGAGAAGATCAGGATGAACAGGATGCCGGTGAAGAAGGTCGGCAGCGAGAAGCCGACGAAGGCGAGCGTATTGGCAATCTGGTCGAACAGCGAATAGGGCCGGGTCGCGGCATAGACGCCGACCGGGATCGCGATCAGGAGTGCCAGGATCTGCGCCGAGCCGATCACGTAGAGCGTGGCCGGCAGTCGCTGGAGAATCAAGGTGTCGACGTTCATCCGGCTGACGAAGGAGAAGCCCCAGTCGCCGTGCAGCATGGCGTTGAGCCAGTGCAGATAACGGAGATAGATCGGATCGTCCAGACCGAACTTGGCCCGGAGCGCGGCCTGCACTTCCGGAGGCACGTTCGGGTTGGTCGCCAGCTCGGAGAACGGATCGCCGGGCGCAAGAGCGAGCTCGACGAACAGCACGACCGAGATTCCGAGCAGGCTCGGAATCGCGATCAGCAGGCGACGCAGGACGTATTGGCTCATGAGGGAAGGGCCCCGTCTAGAGTTGGGGGATCATTCCTCGCGGTACCAGTCGAACAGATTGTCGGTCTCGTTGGCCCAGCCCGAGATCACCGGGCGCAGAGTGTTGGAGGCCGCTTCGACCTTGAGCCGGTGCTGCGCCGGAATGAAGACGGTGTCCTGGAACAGCAGGTCGTTGGCCTTGATGTAGAGGGCCGCGCGCTTGACAGGATCCATCTCGCCGTCTGCGGCGTCGATGGTGGCGTCATACTCCTTGTTGACGTAGCGCGGGAAGTTGGTGCCCTGCCACTTGTTCTCCTTCGTCGCCACGTTGCTCGAGTGATAGCGGCGCATGTGCTGGGCCGGATCGGGCTGGCTCATCGGGATCTGGAACATCTCGATGTCGGCATAGAACTTCGCATAGGTATCGGGATTGGCGACGTCCGACGAGAAGAACACGGAAGCCACGACCGACTTCAGCTCGACGTCGATGCCGGCCTTCTGGCAAGCCTGCTTGACGATCGCCTGCGTCTTCTGGCGCGGGCCGTTGATCGAGGTCTGGTAGAGCAGCTTGAGCTTCTTGCCGTCCTTCTCGCGGATGCCGTCCGCGCCGGGCTTCCAGCCGGCATCGTCCAGGATCTTCGAAGCCTTCTCGACGCTGAACTCCCACGAGGTATTCTTGGAGACGAACTTTTCGGGGCCGTTGAGGAAGTTCGCGGTGGTGCGGCCGGCGCGGCCATAGATTGCCTTCTTGATGGAATCGCGATCGACCAGCAGCGACAGCGCCTTGCGCACGGCGGGATCGGAGAACAGCGGATGCTTGGTCTTCATCGACGAGCGTTCGCCGTCGACCTCGGTATTGGGATCGGTGAAGTTGAGCGCGATGAACTCGGTGTCCCCACCCACGGCGTAGATGGTCTTGCCCTTGCCGCCCTTCTCCAGGCGCAACAGCACGTCGTCCTCGACCTGGATGTTCCACCCGAAATCATACTCGCCGGTCTGGATCACCGCACGCGCGGCCGAGACCGCGTCGCCGCCGCCCTTCATCTCGAGCGTGTCGAAATAGGGCCGGTTCGGCATGTGATAGTCTTTGTTGATCTCACCCCGAATTAGATCGCCGGGCTTGAACTCGAGGAATTTGTAGGGGCCGGTGCCGACGGGCGCGAGATTGTTGGGTGCTTCGCGAGACTTGGAGCCCTTGTACTCGGCGAACAGATGCTTGGGCAGAATCTGTCCGGTTGCGCCCACGAAGGCGTCCGCCCAGAACGGCGTCGGCTTCTTGAAGCTGAGGCGCACCGTCAGGTCGTCCACCTTCTCGACGACGATGTCGCGATACGTCGCCACCGTGATCGCGGCCGTCGCCGGATCGCGCACGTAGTCCCAGGTGAAGACGACGTCGTCGGCCGAGAACGGCTTGCCGTCGTGCCATTTCACGCCGGGCTTCAACTTCCAGGTCACCGACTTGCCGTCGGCGGCGAGTAGACCGTTCTGGATCGACGGGATCTCCGCCGCCAGCACCAGCTTCATATTGCCGTCCGGATCCCAGCAGGCGAGCGGTTCGTAGAACAGACGCGAGCCGTCCTGGTCCTTGGTACCCGTGGCGAAATGCGGGTTGAGCAGGGTCGGGCCCTGCCACCACAACAGTTTCAGCGCACCGCCCCCACCACGCTTGGTCGGCTTGTAGGTGGAGGCGCCCTGCGCCATGGCGACGCCGCCGAGCGCGAGGATCTGGTTGGCGAGCGGGGCGGTCAGGCCAACGGCGGCCACGCGCTGGATGAAGGCGCGGCGATCCATCCGCCCATCCTTCACTTGGCCGATCATCGAACGCAGTTCTTTATCCAGCATGGTGTCCCCCGTCTGGTTCCCATAGTGATGATGGCGGCCGAAAAGCGCGGCAGCCCATTTGGCTGGCAGTAGATGGCACACCGAATGGGGTGCACGTCAACTGGGACCGTGTGTATGCAAACGGTCTTCTGACTGCGTGTTGGGCAAAATTGCGCTCCGCAGCCCATCCGTTCGGCAATCCAGCAGCAAAACCCGCCGGATTGCGCGCTGCATTGCGGAAAATTTGTTCGGCAGATCAGACGAACTATCGAGGCAATGAAACTCTACGCCACGGACATGTCGAGCGGCGGCGCGACGTGATCCGGCAGCGGACAGACATAGGGCGTCTTTGCCGTCCGCTTTTGCAGATCGGCCTTGGCAGCCTGGATCAGCTGCGGTTCCGTGAGCGCTTTGATGCCGAGGCCCGCCATCGCCTTGGCCGCCTGCACCATGGCCTTGTGCGCGTGCGGGCTCTTGCCCTGCGCCACCACCTGCCAGGTGTGGAAGGGCGTGCCGATTGCAACCGTCGGCGCATGGACCTGCACGGTCGGAACGACCCAGCTCACGTCGCCGACGTCGGTCGATCCGACCAGCGGATTGCGCTTGGCATCGAGCGGCACCAGAAAGTCGGCCAGCGGCCGATCAGTCGGCTCCATGCCGATCGCGTAATAGACGGACGCGATGTCCTTGTCGCTCAAGGTCGCCCGGATCTGGCTGGCAAAGCTCTCGTCCGCGTCGTCGAAATGCGGCGGGCCGAGTTCTTCCATCACCCGATGCAGCGCCTTCTCCAGCGGCGTGTTCGGCAGGATGTTGGAGACAGCGGAGATGATCTTCATCTCGACCTTGGTTTCGGTCATCAGGGCGGCGCCCTGCGCGATCTTGGACACGCGTTCGACCAGTTCGTTCATGCCGGGAAGATCGCGGGCGCGGATCGAATAGCGCACCCGCGCATGGGCTTGGACCACGTTCGGCGCGATCCCGCCGGTATCGAGCAGCGCGTAATGCACGCGCGCGTCGCTCGGCATGTGCTCGCGCATGTAGTTGACGCCGACATTCATCAATTCCACGGCATCGAGCGCCGAACGGCCGAGATGCGGCGAGGCCGCCGCATGCGAGGTGCGGCCGGTGAAGATGAAATCCGCGCGGGTGTTGGCGAGCGACGGGGTCACCGCGACTTCCCAGAAACTGTGCGGATGCCAGGTGATGGCGATGTCGGCGTTCTCGAACGCGCCGGAGCGCACCATGAAGGCCTTGGCCGCACCGCCCTCTTCGGCCGGACAGCCATAGTAGCGCACGCGACCGGGCACCTTGTTCTCGGCAAGCCAGTCCTTCACCGCAGTGGCAGCGAGCAGGGCGGCAGAACCGAGCAAATTGTGACCGCAGCCATGGCCATGGCCGCCGGCCTCGATCGGACGATGTTCCGCAACGCCCGCCTCCTGGCTGAGGCCCGGCAGCGCATCATATTCACCCATGAAGGCGATGACCGGGCCGCCCTCGCCCCATTCCCCCATCACGGCCGTCGGGATGCCCGCGACGTTCTCGGTGATGCGAAAGCCCTGATGGCGCAGCTCGGCCAGATGCTCGGCGGCGGACCGCGCCTCGGTGTAGCAGACCTCAGGCATGCCCCAGACCCTGTCACTGAGGTCGATGAAACGCCCTTTGATCGTGTCGACGCCACGCCAGATGTCGCTGCGGTTGTCCATGCTTCGGTCCGTGGTCCCTTGGTCAAACGAAGCGGCAATGGTTAGCAGCTTCGCTGCAGGCCACCTAGCATCCGGCCGGACAGCAGCCATGCGGCCGGTGCCGAATCGTACGACCGCCCGCCTCCTGTGCACGAGGCGCCTTTCGAAGATTTCACGCGGCGTTCTCCGGAATAGTTGGGAACGAGGCTTTCAAGACGGCCTGCTCCGGCTTAAATTATCCATGCTTCAATGATCCATGCTTCGCGCGTCGCTTGGCCAGTACGGCGGAACGATGCTCTCAGCCAGGAGAACTCCATGTCCACCCAGACCGAATGGAGAGTGCCGCCGGCCAATCAGCCGCGAGCGAGCGACTACGGCTTCAATCTCGACCGCGCGCTCGGCTCCGTCGTCGGACTGCACGCCATCATCCCGCCGGACGCCTTCACGGCTGAAACGCTGGGCACCGAACGGGCCGGCAACGGCGTCGTGATCGACGACGGACTTGTGCTCACCATCGGGTACCTCATCACAGAGGCAGAGTCGGTCTGGCTGCACCGCGCTGACGGACGCGTTGTGGAGGGTCATGCGCTCGGCTTCGATTCGGAGACCGGGTTCGGACTGGTGCAGGCGCTTGGCCCGCTCGACGTCCCGCCGCTGCCGCTCGGCTCGTCGGCAGCGACCCGGATCGGCGACCGCGTCGTGGTCGGCGGCGCCGGCGGGCGCACACGCTCCGTCGCAAGCCAGATCGTGGCCAAGCAGGAATTCGCCGGCTATTGGGAATATCTGCTGGACGAAGCCATCTTCACCTATCCCGCGCATCCGAACTGGGGCGGGACCGCGCTGCTCAACGAGCGCGGTGAGCTGATCGGCATCGGCTCGCTCCAGCTCGACCGCGAACGCGGCGGCAAGGCCGAGCACGTCAATATGATCGTGCCGATCGACCTGTTGAAGCCGATTCTGGAGGATCTGCGCAAATTCGGCCGCGTCAACAAGCCGGCGCGGCCATGGCTTGGCCTGTACTCGACCGAGATCGACAACCGCGTGGTGGTGATCGGAATTTCCGCCAACGGCCCGGCCGCCCGTGCCGAGCTCAAGACAGGCGACGTCATTCTCGCCGTCGATGGCGACAAGGTCACGAGCCAGACGGCGTTCTACAAGAAAATGTGGGCGCTCGGCGCCGCCGGCGTCGACGTACCGCTCACCGTGCACCACGAAGGCGTCACCTTCGACGTCACGGTGACCTCGACCGACCGCTTCAAGCTGTTGAAGGCGCCGAAGCTGCACTGATCCCAAGCGCAAGGAAGCCGCGATGACCGAGGCCGTGGTGGACGACATCGTGGCCGTGCTGCCGCCGCTGCTCAATGCGCTCGACGCGCTCGGCTATTTCCAGCGGCATTTGCACCCGCCGGCTTTTGCGTCCGTGATGAATGCAATCGGCTCACCGGACGAGGCGCTGCAAGCGGTACGGGCTTCGACCCGTGAATGGCCGGAGCAGTTCGCCGGCTTGCGCGCACGATTGGATCGCGCCTGCGACGAGACACTCGCCGCCTTCGACGGCATTCGCGACGTCGAGCGCGGCAATGGCGATCTCGTCGCGGTCTTCCGCGCGCTCCGCCACCTGCCGCGCGCACAAGAGGCGCTGTATCCGCTGGCAGCGCAGCTTCCGCCGGTAAGCAGCTTCTTCCTCAACGCTGCCCATCGCGACGATGCGGATTTATTGTCACGGCTCGAAGCCGGCGCGAGCGAACATACCGGCATCTTCCACGATCACAACGAACCCGGTAGCCGCGGCGGCTTCTCGGTCTATGTCCCCGAATATCATGCGCCCGAACGCGCCATGCCACTGGTGATGGCGCTACATGGCGGCAGCGGCAACGGCCGCGGCTTTCTATGGAGCTGGCTGCGCGATGCCCGCAGCCTCGGTGCGATCCTGGTGGCGCCTACCGCGACCGGCCCGACCTGGGCACTGATGGGCGATGATAGCGACACGCCCAATCTCATGCGCATCCTGGACACCGTGTGCAGCCGCTGGACCATCGATGCTTCGCGCATGCTGCTCACCGGCATGAGTGACGGCGGCACCTTCTGTTATGTCAGCGGGCTGGAGAGCGCCTCGCCCTTCACCCATCTGGCGCCGGTGTCGGCGACCTTCCATCCGCTCATGGCGGAGATGGCCGACGCGACGCGCCTGCAGGGACTGCCGATCTTCATCACCCACGGCAAGCTAGACTGGATGTTTCCGGTGCAGACCGCGCGTCAGACGCAGGCGGCGCTCGCCGCCGCGGGCGCTGATGTCACCTATCGCGAGATCGACGACCTCAGCCACACCTATCCGCGCGAGATCAACGCGGAGCTGGTGCAATGGCTGAATGCCGAATGAACAACCCCTCCTTATCTGCGCCGCACTGCCGGGGAACCATCATATCGGGCCGACGTTATCGCCGGTCACCGGAGGTTCGCCATGCAGACTTTTTTCGGAATGATCCTGGGCGCGCTGCTGCTTGCGGGCGGGGTCTACGTCTACGATTCCATGCAGACCTCATCAGTCGCCAATGGCGAGGTCGCGGCCACCCATCGCACCCTCGTGAACTGGGATGTTGCCAAGGCCGATTGGGACGCGCTGCGTGACCGCGCGCACAAGGACTGGGTCCGGATCTCGTCGAAGTAATCTCGTCCGAGCGGACATCAACGAGGCGCCGTCGCAGGGTCCGCGGCGGCGCCTTTCCGTTGCGCGTCGCGTATCGCCGGTTCAGTTCATCTTGGCCTTGCGGGCGTCGGCGATGACCTGCTCGAACTCGGCCATGCTGAGCACGCCGGGCACGCGATATTTCCCGACAATGAACGACGGTGTGCCGCGGAAGCCGAAGGCTTCGGCCTGCTCGTTGTTGCGCTTGAGGATGGCATCGATGTCCTTGCCGTGGCCGGTGAGATCGCGCTTCAGCCGGTCCATGTCGACGCCGGCAGCCGCGAGCAATTCGTTGATGCGCGGCTCGGTCAGGCGCGAGCTGACGGCCATCAAGGCGTCATGGGCCTGATGGTACTTGTTCTGGAATTTCGCGGCCAACGCGCTCCGCGCCGCGGTGACC
>JAEYTQ010000770.1 GCA_023433965.1 Pseudomonadota bacterium
CCCGGCCAGATATAGGGCCACAGATGCGCCAGCGTGCCCATCAACGTGGCCCGCTCCAGCGGTCCTCCCGCAGGCGGAGGATCAGGAACGTCGGCGCCGTCGAACGATTGAGGTTGGTCCATCAAGAAACCTGAAAGCCCGCCGGATGCGGGCACAACTGCAGTTAGCGATTTTCCTCCGTCATATAGAGCCTTCCGAATGTCAGCGCACCCCGCCAGTTGGCGAATCCTCGATTGTTTATCGTCATTTACCGGTAGATTTCCGCACCGTCCGAATCACCAATTGGACTTGACGCCCCTTCGCTGCAATGCATCATGGTACCAATGAGCACGATCAAAACCGTCTGTGTCTATTGCGGCTCCGGCCCTGGAACCAATCCCAACTTCATCGAAGCGGCCAAAGCGCTCGGCAAGGCGATGGCGGACAACAAGATCCGCCTCGTCTATGGCGGCGGCTCGCTCGGCCTGATGGGGGCAGTCGCAACCTCCGTGCTGGATCACGGCGGCACCGTCACCGGCATCATCCCCGACTTCCTGCGGATGCGCGAGAATGCGCTGACGCGCGTGCAGGAGATGGTCGTCACGCCCGACATGCACGAACGCAAGCGGCTGATGTTCGAGCGCTCCGACGCCTTTGTCGCCTTGCCCGGGGGGCTCGGCACCCTGGAGGAACTGGTCGAGCAGCTGACCTGGCAGCAGCTCGGCCGTCACGCCAAGCCCGTGCTGCTCGCCAACATCGACAATTTCTGGGAGCCGCTGTTCTCTCTGGTGGCGCACATGCGCCAAACCGAGTTCATCCGCGCCGGTCTTACCGTCGATATCCTGAAGGCGGACAAGGTCGAGGAGATCATCCCGCGGCTGCGCGCCGCGGCTGCGCGGATTCCCGACGACCAGCGCGATCTCGCGCCGGACGTGGCGCGCAAGCTTTAGTCGGCCGGGAACGTCACCGCCTCGATGCGGTTGCCGTCGGGATCGGTGACGAAGGCGGCGTAGTAGCGCACACGGTCGTGCGGGCGGATGCCCGGCGCGCCGTCGGAGGCACCACCGGCGGACAGCGCGGCGGCGTGAAACGCATCGACCTCGGCCGTGGTTTTCGCCCGCAGGCAGATGTGCGCGCCGCTCTCCGACGGCACGCGCGGCATGGTTTCGCGCAAATTGATCCAGAACTCCGGATAGGCCTTGCCGAAACCGGCCGTTCGCGGCCGCGTGACGAGACGCGTGAGACCGAGCGCTGCCAGTGTCGCTTCGTAGAACTTTGCGGCGCGTTCGAGATCGCTGACGCCGACGGAAATGTGGTCGATCATGCGTGCCCTCTCCCACAGTCATTCTGGGGCACGCGCAGCGTGAACCCGGAATCTCGAGATTCTCAGGTGCGCAATTGCGCACCATAGTTCGATCCTGCGGACCGCCCCGGAATGACTCACGGAAAGCTACGCCGGCGCTCCCGACTTGACGAGCTTGTAGATCACCGAATCCATCAGCGCCTGGAACGAGGCGTCGATGATGTTCGGAGACACGCCGACCGTGGTCCAGCGGTCGCCGTTCTCGTCCTCGCTCTCGATCAGGACGCGCGTGACCGCGCCGGTGCCGCCGTTGAGGATACGCACGCGGTAGTCGATCAGCTTCAGCCCCTCGATGTATTTCTGGTACTTGCCAAGGTCCTTGCGCAAGGCGACGTCGAGCGCGTTGACGGGACCGTTGCCTTCGGCCGCCGAGATCAGGTGCTCGCCGGCGACGTCGACCTTCACCACCGCAAGCGCGACGGTGACGCGCTCTCCCAGCGCGTTGTAGCGCTGCTCGACATTGACGTCGAACTGCTCGACCTCGAAGTAATGCGGCACCTTGCCGAGGGTGCGGCGCGCCAGCAGCTCGAACGATGCGTTGGCGGATTCGTAGGCATAACCTTGTGCCTCGCGCTCCTTCAGTTCCTCGACGAGGCGCGTCAGCTTCGGATCGCTCTTCTCGTAGACGATGCCGGCACGGTCGAGCTCGGCGATGACGTTGGAGCGCCCGGCCTGGTCCGACACCAGCACCTTGCGGTGGTTGCCGACCAGCTCCGGCAACACGTGCTCGTAGGTCTGCGGATCCTTCAGCACGGCGGAGGCATGAATGCCGGTCTTGGTGACGAAGGCGCTCTCGCCGACGTAAGCAGCGTGGCGGTTCGGCACGCGGTTGAGCATGTCGTCGAGCGTACGTGAGACCTTGACCAGCGTCGCCAGCTTCTCGGCGGTGACGCCGATCTCGAACGCGTCGGCAAAACCCTTCTTCAATTTCAGCGTCGGGATCAGCGAGCAGAGATTGGCGTTGCCGCAGCGCTCGCCGAGGCCGTTCAGGGTGCCCTGGATCTGCCGCGCGCCGGCTCGCACCGCCGCGAGCGAATTGGCCACCGCCTGCTCGGTGTCGTTATGGGCGTGGATGCCGACGTGGTCGCCGGGGATGTGCCTGGTCACCTCTTTGACGATGGCCTCGACCTCGTCAGGCATGGTGCCGCCATTGGTGTCGCACAGCACGACCCAGCGCGCGCCGGCCTCAAAGGCGGCCTTGGCGCAGGCCAATGCGAAGCTCGGATCCTCCTTGTAGCCGTCGAAAAAATGCTCGCAGTCGAGCATGACTTCGCGGCCGGCCGCCCTCGCCGCCGCGACGCTGTCGCGGATCGAGGCGAGGTTCTCTTCCTTTGTGGTCTCCAGCGCGACGCGGACCTGGTAGGCCGACGCCTTCGCGACGAAGCAGATCGCATCGGCCTTCGCCTCCAGCAGCCCGGCGACGCCGGGGTCGTTGGAGACCGAGCGCCCGGCCCGGCGCGTCATGCCGAACGCCGTGAAGCGCGCATGATCGAGCTTCGGCCTGGTCGCGAAGAATTCGCTGTCGAGCGGATTGGCGCCGGGATAGCCGCCCTCGACATAGTCGATGCCGAGATCGTCCAGCATCGCCGCGATGACCTGCTTGTCTTGGAGCGTGAAATCGACGCCGTTGGTCTGCGCGCCGTCGCGCAACGTGGTATCGAACAGATAAAGACGCTGCTTGCTCATTGCCCGGCTCCGAGCGTCTTCTTCATGGTGGTGTTGGCGAGCCACTCATCGTTGATGGTGACGCTGTTGCGCTGCTGGGCGGTGTAGCCGCGCTTGGCGAAGAAGCCCTCCGCGGTATCGCTGGCATCGACGGTGAGGCTTTGCGCGCCACGGCCGCCGGCGAGCTTCTCCAGCGCGTCGACCAGCATGGTGGCGATACCCTGCCCGGCCACGGCCGGATGCACATAGAGCATGCGGATGTGGTCGTTGCCGCGCAGCGAGGCAAAACCGACGGGCGAGCCTTCCAGCGTCGCGATCAGCGTCAGGTCCGCGGCGAGCTGCTTGCCGAACTCCTCGTCCTCGGCCGCCGCCATCCAGGCTTCCTGCTGCGCCTCGTTATAGTCGTCGCCGGTCAGTTCCTCGATGCTCGCCGCGAAGATCGCCGCGAGCACCGGCACATCCGCCGGCAGGAACGGCCTGAGCGCGGGCTTTGGCAAAGTCTGTCCCATCGTCTTCACCACATCCCGTAGAGCTTGAGCACCAGCGCCACGGCGCCGGCAAGCAGCGCAATCTTCAGCGCGATGTAATAGAGCCAGTGCCGCGGAAAGGGCGTGTCGGGCCGCTTCATCGGGCGATCTCCCATGTGGTGCCTTCCTTGGAGTCCTTGATCGCAACGCCCATCGCCGCGAGCAGGTCGCGGATCCTGTCGGACTCCGTGAAGTCCTTCCGCGCACGCGCAGCTGTCCGCTCCGCGAGCAGGCGCTCGACTGCACCGGCATCGATCCCGCTCGCCTGCCGCTTGCGCCCTTCCCACTGCGCCGCACTCTCCGAGAGGAAACCGAGCAGCCGCAACGATCCCGACAATGCCGCAGCGTCGCCGCGCAGGCCGTGCAGCGCGGCGATCGCGAGCGGCGTGTTGAGGTCGTCGAGCAGCGGCTCGGTGACCACGATCGCGGGCTCTCCGGGCGCCGCGTCGGCCGCGAGACGATACCAGTCGTCGAGCGTCCTGGCGCTTTCTTCCAGCGACTTCATGGTCCAGTCGATCGGTGAGCGGTAATGCGTCTTCAGCATGTTGAGGCGCAGCACCTCACCCGGCCAGTCCTTCAGCAGTTCGTGGATCGTGATGAAGTTGCCGAGCGACTTCGACATCTTCTCGCTCTCGACCTGCAGGAACCCGTTGTGCATCCAATAATTCGCCATGCGCTCGCGGTGGAAGGCGCAGCAGGTCTGCGCCACCTCGTTCTCGTGATGCGGAAACACGAGATCGATGCCGCCGCCATGGATGTCGAAATGCTCGCCGAGATGCTTCCAGGCCATGGCCGAGCACTCGATGTGCCAGCCCGGGCGGCCCTGTGCGGCAATGCCTGATGGCGACGGCCATGACGGCTCGCCGGGATTGGACGGCTTCCACAGCACGAAATCGGTCGCATCGCGCTTGTAGGGCGCAACGTCGACCCGCGCGCCCGCGATCATCTCGTCGAGCGAGCGCTTCGACAGCGCGCCGTAGCGCGGCAGAGCGGAATTGGCCGCGTTCATCGCCTGCGGCGAGAACAGCACGTGGTCCTCAGCGACATAGGCAAAGCCGCCCTTGACGAGCCGCTCGATGATCTCGCGCATCTCGCCGATATGCTCGGTCGCGCGCGGCTCGACGCTCGGCCGCAGGCAGCCGAGTGCATCGACGTCGGCGTGAAACTGCCGGCCGGTCTGCTCGGTGACCTTGCGAATGGCCTCGTTCAGCGGCAGGCCCGGGAAGTCGCACGCGGCACGGTCGTTGATCTTGTCGTCGACGTCGGTGATGTTGCGGACATATTTGACGTGCGCTTCGCCGTAGATGTGGCGCAGCAGCCGAAACAGCACGTCGAACACGATCACCGGCCGGGCATTGCCGATATGGGCGAAGTCATAGACGGTCGGCCCGCACACATACATGCGGACGTTGTTCGGATCGAGCGGCACGAAGGCCCGTTTTTCCCGGCTCAGCGTATCGTAAAGACGCAATTCCATGACAACCCATCCCTCTCGGCCGGGCGTCCAGGGCTCTCAATGTGTGAGAAAAGACGGCTCCAGCCAGCGAATCGCTAGCTCGTAATCTCGCGGCAAATGGCGCAAATGGCGAGGAGACCGTTCATGCGGGCACATATGGGCCACCACGGGGCCCGGCGTCAAGTGCCGCCAAAATGCCGCTTTCGTCTTCCGCAAAGCGCGCGGCCTGCCCGACGGTCATGATCCCCTAACCATTTGAGGCCATTCTGGAACCTACGTTCCTTCATTTTATGCCCCGGTATTTTCATGCGATCCCTGCTCGCGCTCATTTTCGGCGCCTCGCTCCTTGCAGCACCTCCCGCCTGCGCCGAGACCCGCGTCTTCATCATCGCCGACCAATGCCTGGCCAAGGGCGACACCAAGGGCGACACATGCGGCGCCTCCGCCGCCCGCGCCTATTGCCAGTCACGAGATTTTGCGAAGGCATCGAGCCATCGCCGGGTCGATCCCGACGAAATTACCGGCTCTGTCCCCAAAACCGGCGCAAACTGCTCCCATGGCCATTGCGACGAATATGTCGCAATCACCTGCCAGCGCTGAATTCGCTCGGAGCTGGCGGACCTTAGGACCGGTCTTGGCCCCTGAAACGACGTGACGATGCCGCAGGAAGCGGCTATTGGGAGGGCGCGCTTCGGCCCCCCGAACACGCCGGGCCGTGACCTCGCTAGAATGGCGGATATGCCTGAATTCCTGTCTCTCCCCCGTAGCCCCTTCCTGCTTGCCTGCACCCTGCTGCTGAGCACCATCGTGCTCGCCGACGGCGCCTTCGCGCAGGCCGGCCCGCCGCCTCAGCCCGGCCAGAACGGGCTCGGGCCGAACCCGATGTGCGCGCGGCTGGAAGGCCAGCTCGCCGCGCTCGATCGCGGCGGCGGCGGTGACCCCGCGCGGGAGGAGCAGATCCGCCGCTATCAGGATTCCCAGGCCAAGCAGCAGGCCGAGCTCGACCGCGTCACCATGCAGGCCAAGCGCATGGGCTGCGATTCCTCGGGCTTCTTCTCGCTGTTCAGCGGCCAGTCGGCGCAGTGCGGCCCGGTCAACACCCAGATCCAGCAGATGCGCGCCAATCTGGATCAGATCACCGGCAGTCTCGAGCGGCTTCGCAGCGGCGGGCCGGGCGGCTACAGCCCGGAGCGCGACAACCAGCGCCGCTCGGTCCTGATGGCGCTGGCGCAGAACAATTGCGGTCCGCAATATGCCAACGCCGTGCAGCCGCAAGGCGGCGGCAACTTCCTCAGCAATCTGTTCGGCGGCAACAACCCGAACAATCCGCAAGCCATGCCGCCCTCCGATCTCGGCCCGCAATCCGGCACTTTCCGCACCGTGTGCGTCCGCACCTGCGACGGCGCCTACTTCCCGATCTCCTTTGCCACCGTGCCGGCGCGCTTCCCCGACGACGAGAAGACCTGCAAGGCGCTGTGCCCGGCGGCGGAAGCCGTGCTCTACACCCATCGCAATCCCGGCGAAGACATGAACTCGGCGGTGTCGATCGGCGGCCAGCCCTACACCGCGTTGCCGACCGCATTCAAATTCCGCAGCGAGTTCAACCCGTCCTGCGCCTGCAAGGCCGCAGGCCAGACCTGGGCGGATGCGCTGAAATCGGCCGACGACAAGGCCGCGGCCGAGCAGCAGGGCGACATCATCGTCACCGAGGAAAGCGCCAAGAGGATGCAGCAGCAGCGGCTCAACAAGGGCACGCCTGCAAGTGCCAGGAAGGGCGCGGCGCCCGCTCCGACCACGGCGAACGCACCGGCCGCACCGCCGCCGGCCGATCCCGGCGCGGCCACCAACTCCGAGAACAAGCCGATCCGTTCGGTCGGCCCGACCTTCCTGCCGCAGGAGCAGAAGTAAAGCTTCTTGCTTCCTTCTCTTGCGGGAGAAGGTGGCATAAGCGGCCTTCGGCCGCCGTTCTTGAGAAACGCCGAAGCGAAGCTTCGGCTATAGCGCCGGATGAGGGGTTCTATCCGCGTCACTTACGTGCATGAGAGTACGCGGATAGAACCCCTCACCCGATCGAGTTCGTTTCGACGGCGGTGCTGCCCTCTCCCGCAAGGGGCGAGGGCCCGTTAACATCCATCTTGCTCGCGGGGACGGGCGAAATGGTCGGAGCGCCTGCCCCTACCCCTCGAACGCATCGATCGAGGCCTTGCTGCCGCGCGAGACCAGCGTCTCGTCGGGCGCGGGCAACCCCTGCCCCTTGTAGCGAAAGCGGTTGGTGATGGGATAGCGGCGGTCGCGGCCGAAGTTCCTCCGCGTCACCTTCACGCCGGGCGCGGCCTGGCGGCGCTTATATTCGGCGACGTTGAGCAGACGGTCGATGCGCGTGACGGTCTCGCGATCGAAGCCGGCGGCGATGATGTCATCGAGCGGCTGATCACGCTCGACGAGACGTTCGAGAATGGCATCGAGCACCTCGTAAGGCGGCAGCGAATCCTCGTCACGCTGGTTCTCGCGCAATTCCGCGGTCGGCGGCCGCGTGATGATGTCGGGCGGAATCACCTCGACAGCAGGCCCGAGCGCGCTATCGGGCTTCCAGGCATTGCGCAGGCGCGCCAGACGAAACACTTGCGTCTTGTAGATGTCCTTGATCGGGTTGAAGCCGCCGTTCATGTCGCCATAGAGCGTGGCGTAGCCGACCGACATCTCCGACTTGTTGCCGGTCGTCACCACCATCAGCCCGGTCTTGTTGGAGATCGCCATCAGGAGCGTGCCGCGGGTGCGGGCCTGGAGATTCTCCTCGGTGACGTCCGGCGGCAGGTTCTTGAAGATGCCGGACAGGATGGTCTCGAACCCGTTCACCGCTTCCGCGATCGGCAGCACCTCGTAGCGGATGCCGAGATGGCCGGCGAGCTCGCCGGCATCCGCGATCGACTGCGGCGCCGTATAGCGATAGGGCAGCAT
>JAEYTQ010000790.1 GCA_023433965.1 Pseudomonadota bacterium
CCGCCATTCTCGGCAGCGAACTCGCGGCCGGAGCCGGACGAGCCGGTCCCGCGCGGCACGCCGTCCGCGGTCGCCGGGCGCCTGCCCGCATCGGCATCACCGGTCGCCCTGGCGCGGGTACGGTTCTGATCGCTCGGCATGGTCACTTCGACCGGCGGCAGCTGCTCGGCGGCGGCCTGCTGCGCGTGAGCGCCGGCGAGAACGAACGAATGGAAGGAAACGGCCGCAACGACGCCGGCGCAGCGGCGCCTGGCGACAGTGACGAAACGGGACACGATGAGAACCTCGGCATGACGTCAGTGGCACGTCACCGCGAACGAGGCTTTGAGGCGGAGCGATCGATTGCTCCGCCAAGGCCAATGTCTGTACTCCCCGACCGACATCTTCGCGTGTGACCACGGCTGACGTCAGGTCTCCTGGCTCGCGGGTCGTTACCTCTGCGTCGCCTTCCCAGGACCGAGATTCCCAGTGGCACAGGACGAGAGATTCACCGCTTACAGTTGCGGGGGCAGCCGTGGCATTGAGACGATCCCGGCGTCGGGACATCTCGCACCACGTTCCCTTTTGATCTCCGTAAGGAGAACCGTCAGGAGACAATCTAGGGGGTGCCCAAGCCGGGGTCAATCGATGATGGCTGCGATCCCCACCGGCAGCCGGGCATGAGGATTCGCCTCTGCCAATCACTGCAGGAGCCCATCGCTGCAAGAGCGCAGTCCGGCCGCTCAGCTCCGCGCTCGCGAACGTTGGGCCTGGGCCCAGGCGACCGCGACGTCGCGTGGCGGGACGTCGACGCGCTTGATGGGAGTCAACTCGCCGGAGGCCGAGACGATCGCGGTCTCCTCGCGCCGGCAGCGCGTGCAGACGAAGCGGACCTCGTGCGGGGACGCGGACCAGCTCGACCGCTTCACATTGGCCGCCATCGGCCAGGCATCGCAATGCGAGCACGACACCAGAAATCGGCCGGGATCGAGCATGCCCATTCCATCGAACTCCGCGTCCTGCCCGCTTCCTTCAATCATCAACCCATGTCAATCGTTCCGGTGCCACAGCACCGCCGGGCGCAAACCTCGTGCCATGGTTCCCGCATCCGCGCGCTCCGAAGGCGGTCCCGCTCAGCGCGGCCGCTCAGCGTGCAGGATGTCGTGCACGTCACCGTGGTGCCGCGGTCGCACGATTTGCAGGCGGCAACGCACTGGTTGATGTCGCGCGGATTGAAACTGTAGTTGCAACGGACAGGCCGGCGTAGTCGGCCGGTGATGTCCTGCTCCTGATTGCAGGACGCCGTCACGAGCGCCAGAACGGATTGCCGTCAGCCTCAGGCCGCAGCTTTGGCCGCGATCACCTGCCGCATATCCACGGCGAGCTGGCGGTACTGTTCCCCGAGCTTCAGATAAAACTCGCGCTTGCCGCTGTCGGTGGCGAGCTTGGCGATCAGCTCGCATTCGGCGGTGAGCGTCTCGAACCGTTCCAGCCTGTCCTCGAGATGTGTCATCGGCGTGTCCCCATCAGACGCCTAAGGGACGTTGAGCCTAAGCCCGGGAAATAGGTCACGGCGAACATCGTTATGGAGCAGAACCGTTTTTTTCCGTGCCGGGCGGCAGGGGCGGCTATTTCTGCTCCAGCCGCCAGGCGCCGTCCCAATCGACATCCGGGGGATGGGCTCCGAGCTCGGCGATGCGGGCGAGCATCGTGCGCGAGGGGCCGTCGCCGGGGACTGCTTCGAGGGCCGCGTTGAAGGCGGCACTGGCGTCGTCGAAGCGCCGCTCACGATAGGCGGCGAGAGCTTCGGCATAGTGCGTCCGCAATCTCACTTGCACATCGGTCAGAGCGCCCGGCCTCGCCATCACCTCGAAGATGGCCTGCGGTGCGCTTTGGCCCGCGACCGCAAGACGATCGATCTCGCGCAGCTCGAGCCCAGATCCGATGGCGTCCGCAGTCGCCTGCGAGATCAGAATGCGGGTGCCGTAGACCTTGTTGACGGCCTCCAGCCGCGAGGCGAGGTTCACGGCATCGCCCATCACGGTGAAGCTCATCATCAGCTCGGAGCCGATGCTGCCGGTCAGGACCTCGCCGGTGGCGATGCCGATGCGCAGATCGCAGCGTGCCGGCATGGCGCGAATGCCGAGCAGATCCGGCAGCTGCTTCTGGAGCGCGGGCACCTGGTCCGCCATCTCGACGGCGGCAAGTCCGGCGAGCATGGCCTGCTCGCCCTCCTCGATGAAAGGCGGGCCCCAATAGGCCATGATGGCGTCGCCGATATACTTGTCGATGACGCCCCGATTGCTCCTGATCGGACCGGACATCACGGTGAAATAGTGGTTCATCACCTTGACGAGGCCGCGCGGGGTCATGCCCTCGCTCATCGAGGTGAAACCGCTCATGTCGCAGAACATGATGGTCATCACCCGGCGCTCACCGTCGACGGCGATCTCGGGGCGATCGATCAGGCCCTGCACCACCTTCGGGTCGATGTAGCGGCCGAAAGTCTCGCGGATGCGCTCGTTGTTCCTGAGCTGCTCGATCATGCGGTTGAAGGCCGCGGCGAGCTCGCCGATCTCGTCCTGCGTGGAGACGGTGATGGGCTTGTCGAACCTGCCCGCCTCGACCTCGCGTGTGCCCGCGAGCAACAGCCGCACCGGGCGCGTGATGCCGCTGCTCACCATCAGTGCAAAGACGAACCCGACGATCGCCGCGAGCACGGTCACGACCCCCGAAATGATCATCGCCTGATGCTGACGCCTTATCACTTGCGAGGTCGAGAAATAGACCTGCGACAGCATGTCGGCGCGGATCGCATCGATCTTCTGGTTGAACTGGTTGCGCAGGACGTCCATGTGCTCCAGCGTTCCACGGGCCTCAGACATCTGCTTCGCCTCGACCTGCCTGAGCAGCTTCTCACGGCTCTCGCTCAGGTCGCGGCGCAACTCGCTGACGGCGGTCTCGATGCGGCTGTCCATCCGCCCGAGCGCGGCGTCGTCGGAATACGTCCTGGGGTCATCGATGATCAAGTTGATCAGTTTGCGCGCGGCCTCCGCCTCCTCCTCGATCTTGAGGTCCAGTTGTTCGAAGGCGCGAACGCGCGCCGCATAGGCCTCCTCGTCCGTGGGGGCCTCCATCCTGGTCATGACGGCCCGGCGCAGCGCCAGCGCCCGTTCGAGCGAGTGGACGTTGGCACGCGCCAGATGGCTATAGGCCGGAATGTAGCGGTTGGTGAGCTCGTCCAGGAGGACGCCGACCTGGCTCGACATCACCATCGACAGGATCGAGGTGATCAGCATCAGGACGATCAGCCCGAGCGCAATCCCTACGATCTTGCGCCGGATCGACTGGTTGAAAATCGGCATTGTTGCAGGCAAAGGGTGAAGGATGGAACGATGGAACTCATACACGGAATTCGCGGTCTGAACACGCGCAATCTCGCCGCTCTGACGTCCTGAGCCATGCGTCACCGTCACGCGAGTCTCGATCGTTAACAAACGTTGAAGGCGCATCCACTTCCCCGAGTTCCCCGGGGTCCAATCCGTATTTTGCCGCATTGTTGCGACAGCGTGAGGATGCGACACGATGCCGATGCATCGTTCGGTACTTTGATTCGCAAGCCGCATATCATCGCGGACCGTGGTTTGTAGTGGTTTTCGCAGGGGGGGACCATCGAATGAACCAGTGCCTACGCTCGCTCGCGTGTGTCGTTGCCGTGGCCGCGATGGCCCTCGTACCCGCCGAGCTGGCTGCGAAGAGCAGTCACAAATCGTCTGCATCGAAGAAGACGCACGAGGCGAAAGCCGGCAAGCACCGCCATCTCTCCGCCGCCAAGACGCGACACGGCAAGCACGCTGAGGCCAGGCGCAAGTCGAAGAAGACGGTCGAGGTGCCCGCGAGCAAGCCGGCACTGCCGCCGCTGACCGGCGATCTCGCCGCGCTGAAGGACGCGATCGATCTCACGCGCAAGGGCAAGAGCGATGATGCGGCCGCCGCGCGCGATCGCATCGCCGATCCCGCCGGACGGAAGCTCGCCGACTGGTTCATGCTGCGCCATTCCGACAGCACCGCGAATTTCAAGCGCTACGCCGCCTTCCTCGCCGCCAATCCCGACTGGCCGAGCAGCGCCCTGCTGCGCCGCCGCGCCGAGGCACGGCTGTGGCAGGAGAAAAGCGATGCGGCCACCGTGCACCAATTCACGATGGATCGTCCGACCAGCGCCAAGGGCAAGTTCGCATTGGCTCGCGTGCTGCTCACCGAGGGCGATGCCGACCGGGCCGCGCGGCTCGTGCGCGAAGCCTGGCGCACGGAGGAATTGTCCGAGCGCAGTGAGCAGGACGCCTACGAGGCTTTCCGTGATCTCCTTGCGGCGGACGATCATCGGGCCCGCATGGACAAGCGCCTCGGCGCCAAGGACTATGCCGGTGCCAGGCGCGCGGCCAAGCGGCTCGGCGAGGACGCGCTCGCCATCGTCAAGGCCTGCGCCGCCGTCACCGGCAAGGCGAGCAAGGCCAAGGACTATCTCGATGACGTCCCGACCGAGACGCGGCGCGATCTCGGCTATGTGCTGTGCCGCGCGCAGTGGCATCTTCAGAACGACCGCATCGACGACGCCGCCGAGGTGATCCTCGCCGCCGCGCCCGAGACCATGGCATCGCAGGACACCGACGCCTGGTGGCGCGAGCGCCGCATGCTGGCGCGCAAGCTGCTCGACCAGGGCAAGTCCAGGACCGCCTATGACGTGGTCCGCACGGCCGCCGTGCCGGACAAGGAAGTCTATCGCGTCGACTATCACTTCATGTGCGGCTGGATCGCGCTGCGCTATCTCGACGATCCCAAGACGGCGATGGTGCATTTCGCATCGATCGACGCCGGTTCGTCCAATCCGATCGCGCTGTCGCGGGCGCATTACTGGCGCGGTCGCGCCGCCGAAGCCATGGGCGCGACGGCCGACGCACGCATGAGTTACCGGGCGGCGGCGCGCTATCACACCGCCTATTACGGCCAGCTCGCGCGCGCCAGGCTCGGCCTCGACGGCATCGAGCTGCGTCCGCCCTCGCCGATACTGGCCGCGGCCGATGCGCCGCTTGCGGACGAACGTGTGCGCGCCGCCGACATGCTCTACGGCATCGGCGAGCGTGACATGGTGTTCTATTATGCCGCGGATTTCGCCAAGGAGAGCACCGACGTCGCCGCACTGGAAGCGCTCGGCGAGCTCGCGGGCCGGCGGGGTGATGCGCGCGTGATGCTGGAGGTCGGAAAGACCGCACTGGCGCGCGGCCTCGCGCTCGACCATTACGCCTTCCCGACCATCGGCATCCCCGAGCACAAGCAGGTCGCGCCCGCGATCGAGACCAGCGTGATCTATTCGGTGGCGCGCACCGAGAGTGCGTTCGAGCAGCGCGACAAATCGCACGCCAACGCGGTCGGGCTGATGCAGGTGACGCCGGAAGCAGGACGCGACACCGCGAAGCGCTTCGGCCTGACCTACGACTGGGGCAGGATGGTCTCCGATCCCGTCTACAACACGCAGATGGGCGCCGCCGAGCTCAGCGCGCTGTTCTCGGAATATCGCGGCAACCAGATCATGACCTTCGCCGGCTACAATGCGGGCCGCGGCCGCGTGCGCGAATGGGTGCAGAAGCGTGGGGATCCCCGGGAACCCAATGTCGATCCGGTCGACTGGGTCGAGCGCATTCCGCTGTCGGAGACGCGCAACTACGTCCAGCGCGTGATCGAGAACGTGCTGGTCTACCGCGCAAGGTTCGAGGGCAGCAGCATGGTCGCCGGCAAGAACGACCAGCGCGTGATGACGAAGGATGCCAGTGCGACGGCGACGCCGGCGGGATTGTCGGGAACGGAGTAGGAGCGGTTCGTCGGGTGGATTGGCCGAAGGCGTAATCCACCCTTGTCGTGCGGCACGAAGGTGGTGGATTAGGCTTCGCTAATCCACCCTACGCTCAATCCACCTTGATGTTGGCCGCCTTGATCATCGGCCACCATTTGGCAATCTCGGCCTTTTGCCGCGCGCCGAGCGCTTCGGGCGCGAGCTGATCCTTCGGCGTCATCTCCAGGCCCTGGCTTTCGAGCTGCTTCCGTACCGCGGGATCGTTCAGCGCCTCCACGGCCGCGGCATTGAGCTTGGCCACGATTGCCTTCGGCGTGCCCTTGGGCACCCACATGCCCGACCACAGCGTGATGTTGAAGCCCTTCAGGCCGGCCTCCTCCGCCGTCGGAATCTCGGACGCCGAGGCCAGGCGCTTGTCGTCGGTGATGGCGTAGGCGCGGATGGTGCCGGCGCGGACCTGACCGATGGAGTTGGAGGTCTGGTCGACCATCAGATCGATCTGGCCCGCGATGAGATCGTTCAGCGCCGGCGCCGTGCCACGATACGGCACGTATTGCAGCTTCACGCCGGAGACGTTCTCGAGATAGACGCCGGCGATGTGGCTGCCGGAGCCGGCGCCGGCCGTGCCTGCCGTGGGCGGTGAGGGCCGCGACTTCAGCCATTCGATCAGCTCCTTCAGCGAGGTCGCGGGTATCGCATTCTTGCTGACGACGATCATCGGATTGCTCGGCAACAGCACCACCGGCTCGAGGTCGGCGACGAGATCGAACTTCAGCTTGTAGACGGCGCCGTTGGCGACGTGGGTGCCGAGATGGCCGAACGAGATGGTGTAGCCGTCCGGCGGCGACTGCACCGCGCGACCGACGCCGATCGAGCCGCCGGCGCCGGTGACGTTCTCGATCACCACGGGCTGGCCGAGCGGCACCCGCATGCGCTCGGCGAGCACGCGCGCCATCGCATCGGACGGCCCGCCGGCCGCGAATGGCACGATGATGGTGATCGGACGGGTGGGATAGTCATCGGCGCGCGCGGCGCCGGTCACAGCGAGAATGGCAAACAGCGCAGCCCAGACGGCCTTCGTCATCGTTCTCTCCCCAGCGATGTCTTCGTTGTTTTTTTGGCCCTCTGCCCGCGTACGGGCAGAGGAATCGTGCGTAGCCGGTCGGTGCGCTAGAACTGCGAATAGTCGATCGGCTTGTGGCGATCGAGCGTGCGGGTGACCGGCGGCAACGGGTACTTCAGGCCGGTCGCGCAGTTGAACAGCATCACGCGATCCGACTTGCTGACGCGGCCGTCGGCGAGGCTTTCCTTGTAGGCCGCGTAGGTCGCGGCGCCTTCGGGGCAGAGCAGCAGCCCCTCCTCGCGCGCGACCTCGTTCAGCGCCGACGAGATCTTGTCGTCGTCGACCGCGATGGCAAAGCCCTTGCTCTCGCGCACCGCACGCAGGATCAGGAAATCGCCGATCGCCTGCGGCACGCGGATGCCGGAGGCGATGGTGTGGGCGTCCTCCCAGCGCGCCGCATGCTCCGTCCCGGCCTCGTAGGCACGCACCATCGGCGCGCAGCCGGAGGCCTGCACCGCGACCATGCGCGGGCGCTTCGAGCCGATGAAGCCGATCTTCTCCAGCTCGTCGAACGCCTTCCACATGCCGATCAGGCCCGTGCCGCCGCCGGTCGGGTAGAAGATCACGTCGGGCACGTCCCAGCCGAGCTGCTCGGCGAGCTCGAGGCCCATCGTCTTCTTGCCTTCGATGCGGTACGGCTCCTTCAGCGTCGAGGTGTCGAACCAGCCGACCTTGGCCTTGCCCTCGCCGACGATCTTGC
>JAEYTQ010000178.1 GCA_023433965.1 Pseudomonadota bacterium
GTCGACCACACCCCGGTCTATCCGCGCGAGGTGATCAAGCGCGCCTTGGAATTGTCGGCGACCGCGCTGATCCTGGTGCACAACCACCCAAGCGGGGATCCTTCGCCGTCGCAGGCCGATATCCAGATGACGAAAGCGATCATCGAGATCGCCAAGCCGCTGGGGATTGCCGTGCACGCCCACATCATCGTCGGCAAGAGCGGGCACGCGAGCTTGCGCGGGCTGCGATTGATCTAGGCCAGATCAGAACACCTGGTTCTTGGCTTTCTTCAAGTGGTCTTCCGCGGCCGTGATGCCGGCAAATGCCTTGAGCGTGAGGGCGGTCGGTTGCGGTTTCCACGTGGCAACGAGTTTCTCGGCCTTCTCGAGCTCAGGCTTTGACAACATGCTCGCCATCTCGTTGATGTTCCTGGCCGGCGCCACCTTCGAGAGCTTGAAATAGGCATACGACAGGGACAAATCTTTCGGTGTTCCCTTTCCGGCTGAATAGGCGCGGGACAGGCTGAAGAGGGCCTCGGGAAGCCCCTGATCGCCCGCCAGCTTCCACCATTTCAGCGCTTCCTCCGAATTGCCGCGCCGGTCATATATGAGCGCGACGTCGTGCTGGGCCCGCGCATAACCCGCATTGGCGGCAACGAGCTTGTACTTCAGTGCTTGATCCGCGTCAGTTGCGATGATGCCCGCGCCTTGCCCGTCATAATAGCAGCCGAGCTTGTAGGCGCCGAGGGGGTCATTGGCCGCGGCCGATTTCTGAAACCATGCGAGAGCCTGGCTGCGGTCCTGCTGCGTACCGATGCCGCTGTTGTGCATCATGCCGACATGATATTGCGCCTCGGCATCTCCGCGATTGGCCAATGCGATCATCGCATTGAAGGTGCGGGTGTCGTTCGCGCTGGCGGGCACCGCGAAAAGCAGAATACACGAGAGGGCCAGGGCAACGAGTTTCATGTCAAAGCCCCATCGAATTTACGCGATTCCTGTCTTGGTCTCTCCAGATGCGAGAAAAGTTCGAACGGGAGTTGCTCGGGGGCAGGCGATCTTCGGCCCTCCACCCCGGTCTGTCCGCGCGAGGTGAACAAGCGCGCGCTGGAATTATCGGCGACCGCCCTCATCCTCACGCACAATCGCCCGTCAGGCGATCCCTTGCCTCGCAAGCCGATATCCAGATGACGAAAGCCATCATCGACCTCGTAAAGCCGCTGGGCATTGCCGTGCACGGCCACATCATCGTGGGCGAGCGCGGCACGCGAGCCGGCGCGGAATGCGATCGATTTGGAGCGCATCCGAACTGCCAGGCTTCCTTGAGGCGGCACCGCAAGCCCCGGCACGATCTCGGTCTACCAAGTCCAGCACGGGTGTGTTGAACGACGTACGCGCCGTCTTCCGGTGCAGACTTGTGCTGCTTGGAAGGCTACTCCGCCTGCTGCACTCCGGGGAGCTTACGCCGAGCCGGGCTTTTGCAGCTTCTCGGTGGCGCGCTGTTGGTGCCGTGCGCGCTCCATCAGTTGCGCCCGGCCATCACGCCGCCGTCCACGTCGTGGATCGCGCCCGTCGTCCAGCTTGCCCGCTCGGAAAGAAGGAAGGCGATATGCTCGGCAACATCCTCGACACGTCCTACCCGGCCGATCGGGTGGAAGGTGTCGAAGCCCGAGGTGAGTGTCGCCTCGATCTGATCGTGAGCGATGAACGCGCCATAGATCGGCGTCACCACAACAGCCGGAGCCACGGCGTTCACGCGGATCCCGTGCTCGGCGAGCTCCATCGCAAGGTGCTGTGTGAGCGCGTGCAGACCAGCCTTCGCCATCGAGTAGGCCGACGAGGGTGTCGCCTTCACCGCTTGCCTCGCCCACATGGATCCAATGTTGACAATCGCACCGCGGCCGTTGCGCGCCATATTGCGCGCAACGGCCTGCGTCACGAAAAAGATCGAGCGATTGAGATCGTGGTAACGGTCGTAGTCCTCCCGCGTGTGATCCAGGAACGGCTTGGGGTAGAAATAGCCGGCTGCGTTAACGAGCTGATCGATGTGCCGGCCTTCGCTGTCGATCGCTGCAACCAACTGATCGGTCGCAGACGTGTGGTAGAGGTCAGCGGCACGCGCTTCGACGCGCCCCGCCCCTAGACGCTCCAGTTGCTCGCGGGCCTGCGCAAGCTTGCTCTTGTCACGGCCTACGAGCATCACGGTCCGGCCATTCCGAACCAGGCACTCAGCCGTGGCTCGGCCTATTCCCGTTGACCCACCAACGATCAAGCTCACCCGGTCTGTCATTCCGTTCCTCATCATCTATCTATCGATAGATAGTCTATCGCATATCGCAAGTTTGCCCGTCAAGCGCTATCTATCGGGTGATAGGTGAGCGATGACCGACAGCAATAGCAGCATGCGCGAACGCATTCTGGACGCCGCCGAGGCCCGCGCGAGGCGCGGCGGCTACAACGCCTTCAGCTTCCGCGAGCTGGCCAGCGATGTCGGCGTGAAAAGCGCCAGCGTGCACTACCACTTCCGCACCAAGCCCGAATTGTCGGAAGCGTTGGTCCGACGTTACACCGAGCGCGCAAGTGAGCGATTGGGCGATCCAAGGATGGTCAGCGGAGACGAAGCACTCGCGCGAGTAACCGGGCTCTTCCGAGACGCTCTCCGCAGGGACGACCGCATGTGCCTGTGCGGGCTGTTTGGAGCCGAGCGCGATATTCTGCCGCCCGCTGTAGACCTCGCCGTGGCAGACTTCTTCCGCCTCATCCTGGACTATTTGAGCATCGCGTTCGAGAATGGAATGCCGCAAGCAAAGCCAGAAGCCGTGCTTGCGCGCTTGGAAGGCGCGTTGATCCTCGCAAGGTCGCTTCGCAAACCTGAACTGTTCGATTCCGCTCTGGCCTGATTAACGGTTTGCCCGTCGAGCAAGCTCGGCTGGAAGCATGCGACGCGATTCCGGCAAAGGGAAGCTCTGCGAAGGAGCGCAGAACCCGCTAGGCGCGTCAATGGTTATGGAGAACGGAGATGTCCACGTCCATACCAGCGTCTCTGCAGCAATGTACGTCGGGCGACTACTGCCGCCTCTTCATCGATCGAACCGAGAATGGCTCCCGCCGCTGGTGCGACATGAGCACGTGCGAAGCAGATCTATGGGCACAGTCCCAGCTGATGCCTCGCCGTTGGACAGCTCATCGCCGTCGGCGGAACTAAGGGATTGAGTTTTCACTGTCGCAGCATGATCAGCGGATCTGCCGTGTCGGGGACGCGTCGCCATTGCGCGTGGTCGTCGGCCTCGAACTGCCAGGCCTCGCCTGATTTCGACATCAGGATGATCTGGCCGCGCTCGAGCCGCCATTGCGTCGGGTTGAACTGCGCGATGGCCGCATCGCATCTCGGCTTGAGGAAGACCTGGAAATTTTCGGCGTCAGCCTCGGTGTTGGTCAGCGTCAATCCGCAGACCGGCTGGCCGTTGCCGCGCACCATCGACCAGTCGCCGATCATCTGGTCCATCGACTTGGCCATCGATCGCGCCGCGGCGAGGTCCTGCAGGATGTAGACGCCCTCGCCCTGGCGCAGGCCCTCGAAGATGCCGGCCTCGACCTCGGTGAAGTCGATCACGGCTTCGCCGGCGGCATCTTGCAGGCGGACGATGTCGAGCCCCCTGACGCTCCAGGAGACGATGTCCTTGGTGAAAGGCAGC
The DNA here is from genome assembly GCA_023433965.1 of Pseudomonadota bacterium. Taxonomy (GTDB): domain Bacteria; phylum Pseudomonadota; class Alphaproteobacteria; order Rhizobiales; family Xanthobacteraceae; genus Bradyrhizobium. The sequence goes on from JAEYTQ010000178.1 coordinate 3,675, forward strand.
GCCGTCTTGCAGGCGGGCTCCAGCTCGAGCTTGTAGCCCTGGCCTGCGGCATCGCCCTTCATGGTGACGACGCAGGTCTTGCTGCGCTCGGTTGTCGAGAGCTCCCACTGCCCGGGCATCTGCTTCTTCAGGCTCGTCGCATCCTGCGCGTGCGCAATGCCGATCGCGGCCAGGCAGACCGCGACGGGGGATGCGACGGCCCGAAGAGCTGTCATCAACGTCCCTTGAC
>JAEYTQ010000060.1 GCA_023433965.1 Pseudomonadota bacterium
CGAACACCGTGAACGGGCCCTTGCCTTCCAGCGTCGGCACCAGGCCCGCCGCCTTCACCGCCGCCACGAGCGTGGTGTGATCCTTCGAGTTGACCGCGTTCTGGACGATGTTCTTGGACGGGTACATCGCGGCGCCGCCGACCATGACGGTCTTCTCCTCGGCGCGAGCGGGCGCGACGACGGTCGCGGTGATGGCAACGGTGCTGAGGGCGGCGGCAGCGAGATAGGCAATGCGCTTCGACATGAGAGAGTCTCCCGATTGGATTGTGACCGGTGGTGACCGGCGTTGAGTTGGCCAACAACGGCGCCTGCGGCAGTTTGGAGTGATGCAGCGGTGCCGTCGTTGGACCGAATTACGGGAGGGCTCGGGTCGCGGTTTCGAGGAAAAATTCTTTGTGATGCCTGAAACTATGGGCGTGGATGTTCGTGTGGCGGGCGAGCACCCGGGACGGCGCGCTGAAAATTTACACGCTCAGCGCTCAGTCTCGTAGGGTGGGCAAAGCGTAGCGTGCCCACCCTACCGAAGTCTGCACATTGCGACAGTGTGCCTCGTCTCAATCCCTGTTGTTCGGTGTCTGGATGAAGCCGCGATTGTGCGTCGGGCTGATCAGGAGCTCATTGATGCAGACGCGCGCGGGCATGCTGGCGATGAACGCGATGGTGCGGCCGAGATCTTCGGGCTGCAGCATCTTCGCCTGCTCCTCCTCGCTCGGCACCACCGGCCGCAGCTTGAGGATTGGCGTCGCCACCTCGCCCGGCATCAGGCAGCAGGCGCGCAGGCCGTTGACGCATTCGTCCATGTTGAAGGAATGGGTCAGCGCCAGCACCGCATGCTTGGTCGTGGTGTAGGCCGGGCCCGGCATCTTCGAGACGTGGCGGCCGGCCCAGGAAGAGACGTTGATGATCACGCCGTCCTGCTGCTTGCGCATCGTCGGCAGCACCGCGTGCATGCAATAGAGCACGCCGTTGAGATTGATCCGGACCAGCTCGTCCCAGCCCGCCAGCTCCATGTCCTTCCAGCTGCGCTTGGGAATGTTGATACCGGCGTTGTTCACCAACAGGTCGATCCGGCCGTGCCGGGCGACGATCTCATCCGCCGCCTTCTGCGCTTCGGCGGCGTCGGAGACGTCCAGTGTGATCGCCTCGGCCGCGCCGCCCGCTTTCGTGATCGTCGCGACAACGGCATCCAGGGCTGACTGCCGCCGACCGGACACCACCACCGTCCAGCCGTCGGCCGCGAGCGCCTCGGCGCCTGCCTCCCCGATCCCGCTGCCACCGCCCGTCACCCAGGCCACCCGTTTCCCGTTCTTGGTCATGCAAACTGTCTCCGTTGCTTCATCGGGGCGGTTTTTGCTAATCCAGCCTTCGGTTTTGACCGGCTTCCGCCGGCGAGGAATGTTGCATGAACCAAGCTGCCAACGCCAACCTGTTTTCCCGCCTGTTCGACGGCCTGGACGATCCCAAGCGCCTCGCCGTCGAGACGCAGGACGGCGCCCATATCAGCTATGGCGATCTGATTGCGCGCGCCGGGCAGATGGCGAACGTGCTGGTTGCCCGCGGCGTCAAGCCCGGCGATCGTGTGGCGGTGCAGGTGGAAAAGTCCGTCGCCAACATCGTGCTGTATCTCGGAACGGTACGCGCCGGCGCGGTCTATCTGCCGCTCAACACCGCCTATACGCTGAACGAGCTCGACTACTTCATCGGCGATGCCGAGCCGTCGCTGGTGGTGTGCGATCCCGGCAAGGCCGAGGGCCTCGCGCCCATCGCCGCGAAGGTGAGCGCCAAGGTCGAGACCCTCGGCCCGGACGGCAAGGGCTCGCTGACGGAGGCCGCCGACAAGGCGGCCGTCGAGTTCACCACGGTGCCGCGCGCGAACGACGATCTTGCCGCGATCCTCTACACCTCGGGCACCACCGGCCGCTCCAAGGGCGCGATGCTCAGCCACGACAATCTCGCCTCGAACTCGCTCTCGCTGGTCGACTATTGGCGCTTCACCGACAAGGACGTCCTGATCCACGCGCTGCCGATCTATCACACCCACGGCCTGTTCGTGGCGACCAACGTGACGCTGTTCGCGCGCGCCTCGATGATCTTCCTGCCGAAGCTCGATCCAGACCTGATCATCAAGCTGATGGCCCGCGCCACCGTGCTGATGGGCGTACCGACCTTCTACACACGCCTGCTGCAGAATCCCGCATTGTCGCGCGAGACGACGAAGCACATGCGGCTGTTCATCTCGGGCTCGGCGCCGCTTCTGGCCGAAACCCATCGCGAATGGTCGGCGCGCACGGGTCATGCCGTGCTCGAGCGCTACGGCATGACTGAAACCAACATGAACACGTCGAACCCGTACGACGGCGAGCGCGTGCCCGGTGCGGTCGGCTTCCCGCTGCCGGGCGTCTCCGTGCGCGTCACCGATCCCGAAACGGGAAAAGAGCTGCCGCGCGAGGAGATCGGCATGATCGAGGTGAAGGGGCCGAACGTCTTCAAGGGCTATTGGCGCATGCCGGAGAAAACCAAGGCCGAATTCCGCCCCGACGGATTCTTCATCACCGGCGATCTCGGAAAGATCGATGCCAAGGGTTACGTGCACATCCTCGGCCGCGGCAAGGATCTCGTCATTTCCGGCGGTTTCAACATTTACCCCAAGGAAATCGAGAGCGAGATCGACGCCATGCCCGGCGTGGTCGAATCCGCCGTGATCGGGGTGCCGCATGCCGATTTCGGCGAGGGCGTCACGGCGGTGCTGGTGCGCCAGCCCGGCGCGAGCATCGATGAAGCGGCCGTGCTGAAGGGCCTCGACGGACGCCTCGCGAAATTCAAGATGCCCAAGCGCGTCTTCGTCGTCGACGAGCT
>JAEYTQ010000067.1 GCA_023433965.1 Pseudomonadota bacterium
TGATAGGACAGCAGCTGCTGGATCTCAGCGCCCAGCCAGATCGCGAGGTTGAGCGACAGCGCATAGCCGTTGTCGAGATCGGTCAGGATCGGAAACGGCGCGCCGGATTCGGTCTTGATCTGCCTCGTGAATTCCTGCGTCTCCGGCATCATCGCGACGACCTGAGCTCCCAACGCCTTGATGCGGTCGAGCGCCTGCACCACGGCGCGGACGTTGAGCCGGCAATAGGGACACCAATGGCCGCGAAAGAACATCAGGGACAGTGGGCCGTGCTCCAATAATGACGATAGCGCGACCAGGCGCCCACCCTCGTCCGGCAGCATGAAGGGCGGCATCGGGTCGCCCGGGCGCGGGGCGGTGTCGCCGCCGCCGTTTCCGCCCAACCGGGCGACCAGGCGATCGACCGCCTCGCCATAGGCCGGAAACACCGCACGGCTCGCATCGGCATAGGCGCGGAGCTGTTCGTTCAGCGTGCCGTCCATGTCGCGGCAGCGCTGGAAGGCGAGCCTGAGCTGTTCGGCATCGGCTGGCGAGAGAGGCGTCATCTGCTGCTCCGGCATTCCCGTTCGGTGAATACTAGTTTCCCGCTTCGGCCGCCCGCAAGGGGCGGCCGCGATGCCGGCTCCGTTCAGTTGACGTAGAAATTGCCGGTCGGATCGAGCCGTCCCGAGGTGTAGTACAGCGATCCGTCGCTCATGAAGAAGACGGTGTTGTCGGGCACCTTCTTGGCGTTCTTCATCATGGCGTCGTGGTTCTTCTCGGCCGGTGCCATGGCCATCGCCGACATCTTGCCGGGCCCGCCATAGACATAGGCCATGCCGGCCTTGAAGTCCCAGGCGGCCTGCGAGAAGGCTGAGGTGGCGACGAGGGCGAACGCGGCAGTGGCGACCAGGGTCTTGGACAATTTCGGCATGGGATGCTCCTCCGGATTGACGTCAACGCCCGCCAATCGGGCGCCTTGCCATCGGACGCCGAAGCGCATGAAAGCGGAAATGCCGATGCCCAATCGGATCGATAGCCGCCGCGCATCGACATAGCGCGCCGCTATCGCATCGAGAGCGAGCCGGCATTTCACGAGGGACGCGATCTCGATGAAACTCCCGTCACAGCCGGCGACCAGCGGGGTTGCGGCCAACACAGGAGACTTCTTCATGTCCAGGAGCCATGCCGTGTCGCGTCTGATCTGGCCGGGCCTTGCCATCGTCGGCGCATTCACGCTGTCGGCGCAGCCGGTCATTGCCGGCGAATGCCCGGCTGGCAAGATCAAGCCGAACGCCCAGCAGATGGTCGACCACAAGCCTGTCGGCGTCACCGACGTTACGCTCGGCGCAATCGACCTCGGCAAGCAGCCCGCCCGTATCGAGAGACGTGAGCTGCGCTTCCGCAAGCTGACCATCGCGCCAGGCGGCATCGTGCCCTGGCACAGCCATGACGACCGTCCCGCGCTGATCTTCGTGCAGCAGGGCGAGATCGTCGAATACGCCTCCAACTGCGTCGATCCGATCGTGCACAAGGCTGGCGACATTCGTCCCGAGGTCGCCGGCACCTCGCATTGGTGGAAGAACCTCGGCAAGGAGACCGTCATTCTCTATGTCGGCGACGTCCGCAAGGATCCAAACGATCATCACATGTAGTTCGCGGCGGCCATCCTTCGAGACGCCCGCTTACGCGGGCTCCTCAGGATGAGGACCGGGTGCGCGGCGGCAGCCTCAGCGAGCCCAATGTCGCTTGGCCTCGTCCTGAGGAGACCGAAAGCGGTCGTCTCGAAGGACGGGGCGCGCACTCGGCGTCGGAAAGCGCCGGAGCTGCCGCATCCACAATGACACGTCGAGGAGATGCCGCGCCATGACGGATCTGTCCGCACCGATCAAGCCGGTCACGTTGACGATGGAGGCGCATTCTCCCGGACTCGCACTGCGCTCGCTCATCATCGGCCTCACCGCTTTCCTGACCGTGGTCGATCTGTTCGCGACACAGGCGATCCTGCCGTCGCTGACGCGGCACTACGGGGTCACGCCCGCGGCGATGGGCTTTGCCGTCAACGCCAGCACCTTCGGCATGGCCGCGGCCAGCCTCGTCGTCGGTTTCTTCAGCCCGCATATCGACCGGCGGACCGGCATCCTGCTCAGCCTGGCGCTGCTGGCCATTCCCACCAGCCTGTTGGCGTCGGCGCCGAATCTCGCCGTCTTCACCGCCTTGCGGGTCGTGCAGGGCCTGTGCATGGCGTCCGCCTTCGCGCTCACCCTCGCCTATCTCGGCGAGCAGTGCAGCGCCGTGGACGCCGGCGGCGCCTTTGCCGCCTACATCACCGGCAATGTCGCGAGCAATCTCATCGGCCGGCTGATCTCGGCCGCAATTGCCGACGGCCTCGGCCTCGCCTGGAATTTCTATCTGTTCGCCGGGCTCAATCTCGCCGGTGCGCTGCTGGTCTATTTCACGATTCGACGCGTCCAGCCGATGCATGCGACGACGCCTGCGGCTGCGCCGCTCGAGGCCGCCATCGCGCATTGGCGCGATGCGCGGCTGCGCGCCGCCTTCGGCATCGGCTTCTGCATCCTGTTCGCGTTCATCGGCACCTTCACCTTCGTCAATTTCGTGCTGGTGCGGCCGCCGCTGGCGCTCGGCATGATGGATCTGGGCCTCGTCTATTTCGCCTTCCTGCCCTCGATCGTCACCACGCCTCTGGCCGGCAGTGTGGCGGCGAGGTTCGGAACACGTGCGACGATCTGGGGCGCGCTCGCCATGGCCGGGCTCGGCCTGCCCTTGATGCTGATGCAGCATCTGGCCGAGGTTCTCACCGGCATGGTTCTGGTCGGCATCGGCACCTTCTTCGCGCAGGCCGCGGCCACCG
>JAEYTQ010000161.1 GCA_023433965.1 Pseudomonadota bacterium
ATGAGGTAGCGATGACGATCATAGAGCTTGCCGACGACGAGGCGCTGGTCGCGGGCATCGTCGCCGCGCTGCGCACGGTTCACGACCCCGAGATTCCCGTGAACATCTACGACCTCGGCCTGATCTATCGGATCGAGCCGAAGGACGGCGGCCTGGTCGAGATCGACATGACGCTGACCGCGCCCGGCTGCCCCGTCGCCGGCGAGATGCTGTCCTGGGTCGAGAAGGCCGTGATCGAGGTCGGCGGCGTCGCGAGGGTCGCGGTGCAGCTGGTGTTCGACCCGCCCTGGGACTCCTCGCGCATGACCGACGACGTCAAGCTCGAGCTCGGCCTGCTCTAACGCAACAACCAAACGCCAACCGGACAGGAGAGGATGTCATGATCGAACTGACCGCCAGCGACGGAGCGCGTTTCGCCGCCTATCGTGCTGAACCTGCGGAGACGCCCAAGGGGGCAGTAGTGGTCCTTCAGGACGTCTTCGGCGTCACGCCCGAAATCTGCAAGGTCGCCGAAGCATTCGCAGCCAGGGGCTATGTCGCGATCGCACCGTCCTTGTTCGACCGCGTGAAGCCGGGCATCAGTCTCGGTCACGACGACGGCGGCAAGGCCGAAGGCACCGCCATCAGCGTGCAGATCGACAAGGCTCAGGCGATCTCGGACATCCAGGCGGCCGTCGATTCGGTGAAGCACGCCGGCAAGGTTGCCGTCGTCGGCTATTGCTGGGGCGGCGACCTCGCCTACTCCGCGGCCAACAAGGTCAACGGCATTGCCTGCGTGATCGGCTATGACGGCAGCGAGACGGTTGCCGACTATCGCGAGAAGCGCAAGGTGCCGACGCTGCTGCATTTCAGCGAGAGCGATCCGGAGCTGCCGCTTGAGGCCATCACGCAGTTCCGTGCCTGGCGCCCCGATGTCAGCGCCTTCACCTATCCCGAGTCCATCAAGGGTTTCGGTTGCGGCGAGCGCGGCAGCTATCGCGAGGGCGCGGCGGCAACGGCACTGGAACGAACCCTGTTCTGGATCTCGCAATATGTCGAAGGACAGAAGCCGATCCTGTTGAAGAATGCCGGCGCCTATGCCCAGGCGAAGACAGAGAAGAAGAAAAAGAAGAAGGGCGACGACGATCTCGGCCCGCCGATGGATTGAGGGAGTCCCGCGCAATGCTTCCGACCACCATCCTCATCGACGACGCGCCGCGCTGCGTGGTGCGGCCGACCGACACCAAGGACCTCAACCGCTTCATTCGCAACGGCAGAACCTTCCTGCTGGCCGAGAAGCCTGAAGGCAAGATCACTCACCGGGCGCCGACCGAAACCGAGATGAGCAAGTGGCAGAGCGGCCTCGCCCTGCACAAGGCGTGGGGCGGCGCCGAGGAGGAGTTCTTCGGATTGCCGCTGTCGGACTGACGCTGCATCGCCTCAGCCGTGTCCGCGACGGGCATCGTGCGGATTGCCGGCTTGATTGCGCATCCAGTCGGCGAGCTTGGTGAGTGCGGCGTCGAGCTCTGCTCGCGCCGCGTCGTCGGCGACAGTCTCCCCCAGCGCGCCGCGCATGCACAGCAGCCAGGCGTCGCGCTCGGCGCTTCCGATCGGGAAGCCCATGTGGCGCTGGCGCAGCCGCGGGTGGCCCTTCTCCGGCGAATAGAGCTTTGGCCCGCCAGTCCATTCGGTGAGGTATCGCTTCAGCACCTGCTTCGTCGACGTCAGGTCGTCCGCGTGCATGGCGCGAATCCCGGCTGCCTCGGGCAGCGTGTCCATCCGGCGATAGAAGCTCTCTACCAGGCGATCGATCACGACCGGTCCGCCGATCCGTTCGTACATTGAGACAGTGACCACGGTATCGCTCATGCGGAAGCCTCTTTTTGCCTACTCGTTCACGCTGGGCGACAGGATAACCTCCGCCGGCGCGCCAGGGCCTTGATCGGCGACAAACTCCACCGAGGAGACGCGCGAGAGCCCGCCGCCGCTATCCATCAGCACCACGGCGTCCTCCGGCAGCATCTTCAGGCGATCGAGCAACTGGCCGACGGTCACGTCCGGTCCTCCGCTAGTCCGGATGAATCATGATGTCCATGGTCTCGTCGTGCTCATCGAAGGCGTCGAACGGCCGGTCGTCCTCGACCAGCCGCTCCCCGCAGAGACAGACCTCGCCGTCGACCACCGCGAGCGCAATGGGCTGGAGGCTCTTGCCTTGACAGGGCCCGTCGATGCAGATCCCGCTGTCGATCTCGAAGGTCGCACCGTGGCGGCCGCACTTCAGGAAGGCGCGGTCCTGCGTGAAGAAGTCGCCACTGCCGATATTGAGCCAGACCCCGTCATGCGGGCAGGCATTGACGTAACCGACATAGTCGTTGCCATGGGTCCGGATCACGACGATCGGGAATGGCCGGCTCTCGCCCGATTCATCGAAGCGCGACAGGCTGAACGCCCTCGCGCCCCCGCGCTCGACCTGATCGCTTGCACAGATGACGAAGACGTCGATCTCTTCCGGAGCCATCCGCGCGCTCCCAAGCTAGGCCGCCGCCGGCGCGGCCGCCTGCTTCAGCGCCGTCAGTTCGCCTCGCGTCAGCCGAAACACGCCCCGGCCGCCGGCAAGCGTCTGATAGACGTCGCCGGCCTTGTCGCTGAGGAAATCGAACCAGGCCTGCGGCGTGAGACCCTCTGGCCGCTCGCTGATTTCGACCACCGTGCCGTTCGGCGCAAAGCGCGCGTGAAGAATGACCTTCTGCGTATCCACCGTTACGCTCCTGCGCTCAGAAACCAGACGAGAAGCCGAGTAGTTCGATCTTGATGTCCTCGGTGCCGAGCACGGTGGCCTGGCAGGCGAGGCGCGACTTCGACC
>JAEYTQ010000227.1 GCA_023433965.1 Pseudomonadota bacterium
TCATCAGCGCCCCCGCGGCGACCACGACCCAGCCATAGTCGAAGCGTGACGGCTTGCTCATGCGTTTCCTCTGCGCTGTTGCTGTTGTTGATGATGCGCAGGAGGGATGGTGGCTGATCTCCCGGGCGAGAGCAAGGCGGGTTGCCACAGCAGGCTGACATCCTCTGCTTGCAGTGATAGCATGCCGCCGCATCACCGGCCTGCAGGTGTTGTTCTCGCAAACGCACACACCAACGTGCGAGGAGGCAAGAGCCATGAAATGGCGCGCGCTGTGCGGGCCGCGTGGGTGCCACGGGCTGTTCTTGCCCATCATTTTTGCCGCCGCGGCCTGCGCGCCCTTGGCATGCGCACAAGATGTCCAAAGCTCACCGCGCGAGCCGGGGCCGGTCTTTTCGGATAGCGGACCCGATGCCGAACTCTACGGTGCGGCCGACGGCTATCCGCTCGGCACGCGGGGAGCCGCTCCCCAGCTTGGCAAGCTCGTCGGGAGCTACAGCCATTTCGACGAGATCTATCCCTCGCGCCGGGTCGGTCGCGCGAGGTCGCCCTGGCAATTCAAGCGCGCGCCGGAACCGTCGATCACCTACAGTTTTGGTACTGAAACGCTGAGCATCGCGGACTATCTCAAGCGCAACCCGGTGACGGGACTCCTGATCGCCAGGGACGACACCATCCTCTACGAGCACTATCAATATGCGCGGACCGACAGTCACCGCTTTGTCTCGCAGTCCATGGCCAAGACGCTGGTGGCCATGCTGGTCGGGGTCGCGGTCTCGGAGGGACGGATCAAGTCGATCGACGACTTTGTCTCGGCCTACGTCGCCGGCCTCGCAGGCACCGAATATGGCAACACATCCATCCGCGCCTTGCTGAACATGTCGTCCGGCGTCGAATTCTCGGAAGTCTATGACGGGAAGGACGACATCGCACGGCTTGCGCGTGCGCTGTTTAGTGGTGATCCCAAGGATCCTGCTGCCATCGTCGCACAGTTTAACACGCGTATCGCACCGCCGGGCACCCGATTCCACTACGCCAGCGTTGAAACCGAGATCCTCGGGCTGGTCCTGCGCGCCGCCACGGGCACGCCGCTTGCCGATTATCTCCATGCCCGGATCTGGGGCCCCATCGGCACCGAAGCGGATGCTTCGTGGGCGATCGATGGCAGCGGCCAGGAGATCGCCTTTTGCTGCTTCAACGCAACCTTGCGCGACTATGCGCGCCTCGCCCGGTTGCTCGCCCATGACGGTGCCTGGGAGGGCCGGCAACTGATCCCGCGGCAGTGGCTGCTGGATGCCACGACCGTCAGGCCGGAGGACCGCCATCTCGCGCCGGGCGTGGCTAGGCTCTATCTCGGTTATGGCTATCAGGTGTGGCTCCTCCCCGGCGAGCAGCGCCGGTTCGCCCTGCTCGGCATCCGCGGCCAGATCATCCTCGTCGATCCCGCCACCAAGCTCGTCATGGTGCACACCGCCGTCCGCAAGAAGCCGCGGGAGCCCGGAGGTCTGACGGAGCCCCTCGCATTGTGGTCCGCCGTGCTCCAGCAGCTCGGGCAATGATGAATTGATGACGCCTGCCAATGGCATACAGCCACACTGGCGCGGCCGGTCGCGTCGAAACCTGCGGCTGCATTGAACCTGTCCGGCTTCCGAGAGCACCAACGGCGCGTCGGTCCCTGATGTCAGCGAGGAGGGAAGGCGCGATGAAGGCTCTGAAAGCATCGATCTATGTTGCGGTCACGGCGCTCGCCTTGAGCTTGTCGCTCGGCGCGCTATCCCATGCCGCTGAGGACGAGGCGGGCACGCTCACGCGGCGGATGAAGGAGCTTTATCGGGCCGGGAAGTACATGGAAGCGCTGCCGTTGGCGCAGAAGTCGCTGGTCCTTCGCGAGAAGGAGTTCGGCCCTGACGATGCGCGCGTCGCGACGCCGCTGAACGACCTTGGCACGATCCACTACAATCTTGGCCAATACGCCGTTGCCGAACCGCTGTACAAGCGCGCGCTGGCCATTGAGGAGAAGACGCTAGGCCCGAATCACTCCGAAGTCGCGATGGTGCTGAACAATCTCGGCGATCTCTATCGCGCGGAAGAGCGCTACGCCGAAGCTGAGCCGCTGCTCAAGCGGTCGATCGCCATTCACGAGAAAAGCGATGATCCATCGATCGTGATGGCGTTGAGCAATCTTGGCGCCGTCTACAGCCATCAGGGCCGATACGATCAGGCCATACCGCTGTTCAAGCGAGGCCTCGCGGTGCTGCAGAAGGCGCTCGGTCCCGACGATCCCGAAGCCACGGTGCTGATGAACAATCTGGCCGACGCTTATATTAATCGGCATCGCTATGCCGATGCCGAGCGGCTGCTGAAGCGGTCAATGGCAGTGACCGAGAAGGCGTTCGGCCCCGATCATCCCGACATCGCCCAGGCGCTGAACAATCTGGCTGCACTCTATGGGCGTCAGGGCCGCAATGCGCAGGCCGAGCGGCTGTTCAAGCGGTCGGCAGCCACTTTCGAAAAGACCCTTGGCCCTGACCATCCGGATCTCGCCGGCGTTCTCGAGAACCTCGCCGGTCTCTACAAGTATCAAGGCCGTTATGCCGATGCCCAGCAGGTCCTGAAACGGTCGATGGCGATCCGCGGGAAGACAAGGCCGATCTGAGGACCAGCGCAGGATGGTTGAGCACCGTGCCAGCCATCTTCCCGACAGCACACGATCTGGTGGGCACACTGGCTTTGACTCACACCACAACTTCTCCAACTTTTTGGGTGCATTGACGCAGGGCCATGTCGGCATGGGCCGGTCTTGATCGTCCTTGGGTCGACACGTCCCGGACGTCCTGGGACTCGGCACACCTGACGTGATTTCAATCGAGCGTCAAAATCGCACTGGAGCAATGCCCATGAGGATCACCGTCGAAACCAGCGTAACCGCTCCCATCGATCAGGTCTGGCGCGCCTATACGACGCCCTCCGACATCGTGAAGTGGAACGCGGCGTCGGACGACTGGCATACGACCACGGCGACGGTCGACCTGCGGGAAGGCGGCGCCTTCTCGTCGCGGATGGAAGCCAAGGACGGCAGCATGGGCTTCGACTTCGCCGGTACTTACACGACCATTGTTGAGCACAAGCGGATCGAATATTCGTTCGGCGACCGGAAGGCCGAGGTCGAATTCGTGCCGGACGGGAAGGGCGTTGTCGTCCGCGTCGTCTTCGATGCCGAAACCACGCATTCAGTGGAGCAGCAGCAAGCCGGATGGCAGGCGATCCTCGATAATTTTGCGCGGTACGTCGAGGCGAAGAAAGTGTGATCGATCGGATCGGGTGTACTCGGCGACGCCTGCCTCACACACCCTGCGATGCTGACACCATACCCCTGTTTTGCCCGGCGGGGCAAGCCGATTTCGTAAAATCAAAAAAGCGCAATATCACCAACGAGGCGGCTACTGTGCATGGGGTTGTTTTCGCAGTTCGTGTTTGCAGGCGACCGCCGGCTTGAGGCCCGCGCCCCCGCCTCAGCTGTCCACCTTCAGCGCGGCGATGAAGGCTTCCTGCGGGATGTCGACCTTGCCGAACTGCCGCATCTTCTTCTTGCCTTCCTTCTGCTTCTCCAGAAGCTTGCGCTTGCGCGTGATGTCGCCGCCGTAGCACTTTGCGGTGACGTCCTTGCGCAGCGCGCGCACCGTCTCGCGCGCGATCACCTTGCCGCCGATCGCCGCCTGGATCGGGATCTGGAACATGTGCGGCGGGATCAGCTCCTTCATCTTCTCGACCATGGCGCGGCCACGCCCCTCGGCGCGGGTGCGGTGGACCAGCATCGAGAGCGCATCGACCGGCTCGGCATTGACCAGGATCTGCATCTTGACGAGATCGGCGGGCTTGTAGTCGGTGAGATGATAGTCGAACGAGGCGTAGCCCTTGGAGACCGACTTGAGGCGGTCGTAGAAGTCGAACACGACCTCGTTCAGCGGCAGGTCGTACTTCACCATGGCGCGGGAGCCGACGTAAGTGAGCTCCTTCTGCGAGCCGCGCCGGTCCTGGCACAGCTTCAAGACGCTGCCGAGATATTCGTCGGGCGTCATGATCGTCGCCTCGATCCAGGGCTCCTGGATCTCCTCGATCTTGACCACGTCGGGCATGTCGACGGGATTGTGGATCTCGAGCTCGGTGCCGTCGGTCAGCTTCATCTTGTAGATGACGCTCGGCGCCGTCGCGATCAGGTTGAGATCGAACTCGCGCGACAGCCGCTCCTGGATGATCTCGAGGTGCAGAAGCCCGAGGAAGCCGCAGCGGAAGCCGAAGCCGAGCGCGGCGGAGGTCTCCATCTCGAAGGAGAAGCTGGCATCGTTCAGCCGCAGCTTGCCCATCGCGGCGCGCAGCGTTTCGAAGTCGTCCGCATCGACCGGCAACAGGCCGCAGAACACCACGGGGATCGCCGGCTTGAAGCCGGGCAGCATCTCGGTGACCGGCTTGCGGTCGTCGGTGATGGTGTCGCCGACGCGGGTGTCGGCGACTTCCTTGATCGCGGCGGTGATGAAGCCGATCTCGCCGGGACCGAGCTCCTCCACCTGCTGCATCTTCGGCGTGAAGAAGCCGACCCGTTCGACGTCGTAGGCTGCGCCCGTGCCCATCATGCGCACGCGCTGGCCCTTCTTCATCGTGCCGTCGACGATGCGTACCAGCACGACGACGCCAAGATAGACGTCGTACCAGCTGTCGACCAGCAACGCCTTCAGCGTCGCGTCGCGATCGCCCTTCGGCGGCGGCAGGCGGGTGACGATGGCTTCGAGCACGTCGGGAACGCCGAGGCCGGTCTTGGCCGAGATCATCACCGCGTCGGAGGCGTCGATGCCGATGACGTCCTCGATCTGCTGCTTGACCTTCTCGGGCTCGGCCGCGGGCAGGTCGACCTTGTTCAGGACCGGGACGATCTCGTGATTGTTGTCGAGCGCCTGATAGACGTTGG
>JAEYTQ010000247.1 GCA_023433965.1 Pseudomonadota bacterium
TGTCCGCGACGGGGTGAGCGAGGACGAGTTCGTCGCCATGCGCGAGACCCGCGATGCGACGCTCGGGATGCCGCGGCTGATCCTGCCGTCCATTCAGGTCAACATGCGCGGCGGCCACATGCCGGAGCCGGAGGACAACGGCACCAGCTACCTGAAGCTGCCGATCAACACGCTGTAACGCCATGACACTCGAACCCATCCAATATCTGCTTGGCGCCGGATCGGGTTCGCTCGTCGGCTTCACGCTCGGTCTTGTGGGGGGTGGCGGGTCGATCCTCGCCGTCCCCCTCATGGTGTATCTGGTTGGGGTCGCTTCGCCGCATGTCGCGATCGGCACCAGCGCGCTCGCGGTCGCCGCCAATGCCGCCGCCAACCTTGTTCCCCATGCACGGCAGCGCACGATCAAATGGCGCTGTGCGGGGATGTTCGCCGCGGCCGGCGTCGCCGGCGCCTATGCCGGATCGACGCTGGGCAAGGCGTTCGATGGACAGAAGCTGCTCTTCCTGTTCGCGCTGCTGATGATCGTCGTCGGCGCGATGATGCTCAAGAGCCGTGGCGATCCGGGCAATCCCGATGTTCAGTGCCGCCGCGAGAACGCGCCGAAGGTGATCGGCTATGGCGGCGCCACCGGCCTGTTCTCGGGATTCTTCGGGATCGGTGGGGGGTTCCTGATCGTTCCGGGGCTTATGGCCTCGACGGGGATGCCGATGCGCAACGCGGTCGGCTCGTCGCTAGTCGCCGTCGCGGCCTTCGGCCTGACCGCCGGACTCAACTACGCCTTTTCCGGCCTGGTCGATTGGCTGCTCGTCGCCGTATTCATCGGCGGTGGCGTGATTGGCGGGCTTGTCGGGGCCGCGCTCTCACAGCGACTCTCGCGCCACAAGGGTGCGCTCAATACGATCTTTGCCGCCCTGATATTCGTGGTCGCCGCTTACATGCTGTGGCGCAGTGCGGCCGCAATATGGAACTGATTTCTTTAACCATGATGGGAGGACTTTGATGGACGACGCTGGCGAGAATACCGAAGGGCTGGCCGCGCACGATTGGGCAGGCGAGGCGGGCACGCGCTGGCTCGCCCAGCTCGACCGCTTCGAGAGCATGATCGAGCCGATCGGCAAGGCGCTGCTCGACCACGCCGCCTATACGGCGAGCGAAACGGTGGTCGATGTCGGGTGCGGCGGAGGTTGGACGACGAGGCAGATCGCCGCGATGGTCGGGAATACCGGATTTGCGCTTGGTCTCGACATATCCGCCGATCTCGTGGCGGCCGCCAGCGATCGGGCAACGCGCGCCGGTCTTGCCAATATCCGCTTCGAGCAGGGCGACGCCGCGACGGCGATGCCGGCCGAAGCGCCGTTCGATCGCCTGTTCTCGCGCTTCGGTTCGATGTTCTTTCCCGAACCCTATCCCGCCTTTGCCAATCTGCACCGGATGCTGCGCGAAGGCGGGCGGCTCGACATCGCGGTATGGGCGCCCATCGGAGAAAATCCCTGGCAGCGCAGCATCATGGGGATCATCAACAAGCATATCGACCTGCCGACGCCTCAGCCGCGTGCGCCTGGACCGTTCGCTCTGGGCGAACAGGATTATGTGACCGACCTTCTGCAAAGCGCCGGCTTCTCCGACATCAAGTTCGACGCCTGGATAGGCGATCAGCGAATTGGTGGTCCCGGCAGCGATCCCGAGAGCGCCGCCCGCTTCGTTCTCGACGGAATGCACATCGGCGATCTCGTTCGACCGAGCGGTGCAGAAGTGCGCGCCTTCATTCACCAGAGCCTTGTCGAGCTGTTTGAGCGCAATCGCGACGATGACGGTGTTCGCATGGGCGCGAAGGCCTGGCTGGTGAGCGCTCGCGCTTGACCGCACTAAGGAAGGTAAGAATATGGTGCGAAAGAAGCTGTCGCTGCGCTCTCCGGGGAACAGCTCACCGGATGGTGGCCCTGCCATATCCGAAGAAGTTGCGGCAGCGCTCACACTGATCGAGGCGCACGGGCGGCGCGCCGGGTCAGGCGCTTGTCGATGAAGCGCAGGCCGCCATCAGGGCGGGCGACGATGATCGCGTGTCGTTTCTGGACCGTGTGCGTCTGGCATTGGTGGCGATCGACGAGGCATCCCCCGCCCAGCGGCCTCAATGAAAGCTGAATGGTATCGTGAAGACGAGCTGATCTCTTTCCACGCCAGGAGGCGGCGCCGGAAAGGGCGCGGCATTGCGCACCGTGCGGAGCGCCAGACGATCTAGCGCGGCGTTTCCGCTGCTCGCGGCCAGTTCGACGGCAATCAGCGCACCGTCATCCCCAACAGAAAAGCGGACCGTCGCGACACCGGCGAGGTGAATCCCAGCGGGCTTGCGCGCGGAAATTCGTGCCCAAAGTTGGCGTTGATAGATTGCAAGCGCTGTCTGCGTTTTGTCATCGTGCTGTGGCGGCGCGACGTTGGGTTCCGACGCCAGTGGTCTATTTACCGTCGCGACAGGGAGTGGAGGAGCGATCGTTGGTGGAACGGGCAGAGGCGAAGC
>JAEYTQ010000270.1 GCA_023433965.1 Pseudomonadota bacterium
GTCATTGCCGTGCCCCCAGAGCCGAACGCGCGCGAAGCGAGATCGATGGGCGAACCGGATCGCGAACTGCCCGACGATAGTCGGAAGGGCTCATGTGTTGGTGCTTGACGAAGACCCGGGCGAGAACCTGGTTCGACGAATACCCAACTTCCAGCGCGATCTTCGTGACCGGAAGGTCGGTCAGTTCGAGGAGTTCGCAGGCTTTCTCCAGTCTCAGTCGCGTCAGATAGACCCGTGGTGGCACGCCAACGCTCTTCTTGAACATGCGCGCAAAATGAAAGGT
Source organism: Pseudomonadota bacterium (assembly GCA_023433965.1). GTDB lineage: Bacteria > Pseudomonadota > Alphaproteobacteria > Rhizobiales > Xanthobacteraceae > Bradyrhizobium. The sequence goes on from JAEYTQ010000270.1 coordinate 284, forward strand.
TGAGAGCTGCACCTCGGCTGCCAGTTCGTCGAGGCTGATGTCTTGCGAAAGCCGTGCCCGCAACAATTCCAGACAGCGCCGCTCCGCCCAAGGGGCAAGGCCGCCTTTTGCAGGCGCAAACGATGCCCCGCCCAGGCGGTACAGTTCGGCCAGGATCTCGCAGCCTGCGGCCCGCGCAAGCAGACGCGACGGTTCTCCCAACTCGTCGCACAGAGCCCACAGGCTCTGGAGCGCCGATCGGATGGCCGGCGAGTCGAACTTCCCGCCATGAATATTGGGAGCGACGAACGAGAACCGACCGTCGGCGGCATCGTCAAGCATCTCGGAGGCCGAATAGGCAGGCACACTCATTGCTGTGTCTCCTATTGAAGTTGTTATCGTGGCCGCGACGATCCGCGCGTGCGGCCCGACGGGGCGCACCTGAACGCGCCAGCTCATCTGGCGCCGTGATAGACCGCAAAGCATATGATGTCGACCAGACCGGTGCGCAACTTCGCGACGTCGAACGACCTGTGGCGTTCCGCCGCGTGAGTCAGCGCTCGCGTGACCGCCGTCCCGATACTCCACCGCAATATATGCACCCCCGCAGCAGCTTCTGCGCCGCTCCTCGCATAAGCGTTCGCTAAATACGGTCACCTAACGCTCGTTTCTCGGTCACCGCATCCGTTCGCTGCACGATTTTCGATCCGCCAAGGACTTCGGTCACGATCGCTTCGATGGAGTTCCCTTGCCCAAATCAGTATCATACTCCCTGAAGCGGGCGGACGCCTATCCAGTCGGGATCGTTTTCGAAGTGACGTTTGACGCGTTCACCGCTCGACTGACGACGCTGCCGGACGACCACATCCGCTTCCACATCGCCGAAGGGCCCTATGCCCATACGGAGACCGTCAAGATCGCGGTGAGCCGGATCCGCGCCGGCGTTTTCGCCGTGAGCTGGGTCGAAGCGAGCGGCGCCACGGTGGTGCATGTCGAGGATTTCGAGCGCGGCGTCGTCCACTCGTACGCCACCCTGCCCGGCGGCTCATTCCTGCGAATGCAGGGGCCAATCCGTCTCATCTCGGAGGGAGAAGGCTGATGACAACTGCTGTAGAGCGCAACAAGGCGCTGGTTTTGGAGGCCATGACCGCCTTGTTCCGGAGTCACGATCCGCTCGCCGTCGAGCGGCTCTATGCGCCGGGCTACATCCAGCACAACCCCGACATCGCGCAGGGACGAGATGCGCTGGCCCAGCTGGTGGCGCAGCTTCCCCCGGCTGTCTTCTATGAGCCCGGGCTGATCATCGCCGAGGGCAACTTCGTCGCCGTTCATGGCCGCATTCGCGGCTGGGCACCCAAGACGCAAATCGTCGTCGACATCTTCCGCATCGAGAACGGGCGTCTCGCCGAGCACTGGGACGTACTGCAGGACGAGGCGCCGACAGAGGCGTCCAGATCCGGCTTGGCCATGTTCTCTTCGGATGAGGGCGAGCGACAAGAAACGCGAGAATCGGAAGCAACGCTCGAAACCCTGGACTATGACCGCTTGATGAAGGCTAACCTGTTCACGGTCTTCAGCGAGCGTGACGAGCAACGGCGCCGTCAAGCCATCCGCGAGCTCTATGCCGAAGACGCGGAGCTGCACGAGCCGCACGCTTCCGCCCGCGGTCAAGCTGCGATCTCCGATGCAATCGGCCGGCTGCTCGCGAAGTTGCCAGGTGATCTCATTTTCACCGCCGAAGGGCCGGCCATCGGCCACAATGGCGTCGCGCGTCTCAATTGGCGCTCCACGGCGGCCTCGGACCCCGATGCCGTCACCGGCACGGACGTTGCCCAGTTCGCGGGCGGACGCATCGTTTCGCTTCACGTGTTTCTCGATCCCCCCGACCCCTCAGCCGAGCTGTTTTGAAGGAGATATCCTGTGCCAAAGACCGGCCTCGACGCCCTGCTGCGTCCTCAAGACAGCATTGTCGTGCTGATCGACCATCAGCCTTTCCAGTTCGCCAACTTGCACAGCCATGAGCCGACGATGATCGCAAACAACGTCATCGGCCTCGCCAAGACGGCGAAGGTCTTCGGCGTGCCGACGATCCTGACGACGGTGCTCGAAGAGCGCGGGGGCTATCTGATCAAGGGCCTGCAGGATGTCTATCCGGATCAGAAGCCGATCGACCGCACCTTCATCAATACATGGCAGGACGCACGCGTCGTCGATGAGGTAAAGAAGAGCGGCCGCAAGCAGCTCGTTCTTGCCGCCCTGTGGACGGAGGTCTGTCTCGCGATGCCCACCCTGCACGCTCTGGCGGAAGGTTACGACGTCTTCATCGTAACCGATGCCTCGGGCGGCGTGTCCGTTGAAGCGCACGACATGGCGGTGCGGCGTATGACGGCGGCAGGCGCCGTCCCCATCACCTGGCTTGCCCTCGCCGCCGAATGGCAGCGTGACTGGGCGCGGGA
>JAEYTQ010000346.1 GCA_023433965.1 Pseudomonadota bacterium
TCACCGGATTGTCGGTGCTCCAGATCGCCTATCCCGTGCGATCGGAGGCGGGCGCGCTGAAGTTCGTGCTGCTGGCGTCCTTCAACCTGAACAAGTTTGCGGAATTTCACGACAGGCGGCTGCTCGCCGAGAAGGACATCCTGCTCGTCGACGCCAAGGGGACGGTGCTGGCGGCTCCCAGAGGCGGCGGCTGGAGCGAGCCCGTCGGCGGGTCCATCGCGGGCTCCGACCTGTTCCGCTTTGCGGCAGCGCCGGATGGCGCGCCATTTCGGGAGATCACCGACCGCGGCGGCCGCACGCAGATCTGGGGCGTTGCCCGCTCGCCGTCGATCCGCAAGGCCGGCCTCTATATCCTGGTCGGACGATCCAAGGACGGACTGGTCGCGGCGGCGAACCGCCGACTTTACGAGGAGATGGCGATTCTCGCAGTCGCCTCGCTGCTGCTGCTCGGCGGCCTGTGGATCCTCACGACCGTGAGCATCGGGCGGCAGGTCGGGCGGCTCGCCGCCATGGCAAAGAGCCTCGGGCGCGGCGATCTCAGTGCGCGCATTCCAGAGCCCCATCCGGGCGGCGAGCTCGGCGGATTGATGAGATTGCTCAACAGCACGGCCCGATCGCTCGAGCAGCAACGCGCCGCCATCGCCGATCTCAGCCACAAGCTCAGCCAGTCCCAGAAGATGGAAGCCATGGGTCAGCTCACCGGCGGCGTGGCGCATGATTTCAACAATCTCCTGACCGTCATTCTCGGCAATGCGGAGCACCTCGCCGACAGGCTCGCGGGCAACAGGGAATTGCAGGGGATCGCCGAGGACATTGCGACAGCCGCCGAGCGCGGCTCCGACCTGACGCGAAGCCTGCTCGCCTTCGCCCGCAAGCAGCCGCTGCGGCCGCGCGAGATCGACATCGCCGAGCAGGTGACCGGCATGACGCAGCTGCTGCGGCGGAGCCTTGGCGAGCACATCGAGTCCAGCTTCGAGTTTGCGCCGGATCTATGGCTCGCCAGCGTCGATCCCGGCCAACTGGCGACGGCCGTGCTCAACCTCGTGCTCAACGCGCGCGATGCGATGCCTGACGGCGGCAAGCTGACGGTCGAGGTGCACAACGTATCGCTCGGTGAATCCGACCTCGACGTCAACGGCGAGCCGCGGCCCGGCGACTACGTCATGCTGGCCGTGACGGACACCGGAACCGGGATGAGCAGCGAGGTGTTGGGCCGCGCCTTCGAGCCGTTCTTCACCACCAAGGAAGTCGGCAAGGGGACGGGCCTGGGCCTCAGCATGGTCTACGGGTTTGCACAACAATCCGGCGGGCTGGTGCAGATGCAATCCGAACCGGGGAAAGGCAGCGTCATCAGGCTGTTCTTTCCTCGCCTCGCGACACCGCCCACCGAGGGGCCGCAGCCGGCGGAGCGTGTCATCGCATCCGACGGGCACGGGACCATTCTCGTCGTCGAGGACGACGACATGGTGCGCGCCTATGTCGAGAGCGAGCTGAAGGCGCTCGGCTACCGCGTCATCGCGACGCCGAACGGGCCCGCCGCGCTGGACGTGCTACGCCGATCGGAAGACATCCAGCTGTTGTTCACCGACGTCGTGATGCCGGGCGGCATGTTCGGGCCGGAGCTGGCGAGGCAGGCCATGCAATTACGGCCCGGTCTCAAAGTGCTCTTCACCTCGGGCTACAGCCAAAATCCCATCAAGGCGTCCGACGGAATTGGCGATGCCCGCATTCTGACCAAGCCATTCCGCCGCAAGGATCTCGCGGCGATGCTGAAGGCCGCGCTTGCGGAGCCGCCGCGGTAGATCATGACGCGATCGCGAACCGGACGGCCACGGCGAGATTGGCCGCGAACAGGCCCGCGTCGATGACGAAGATCCGCAGCATCGGCCCCTTCAGCACCGGCCAATAGGCCACGCCGACGCGGCCGCCGCGCATCAGCACCGGAACATTGTAGGCGAACTGGCTGAAATGGCAGGCGGCGAAGAACAGGAACAGCGCGAGCTGCGCGTCCACCGGCTGGAAGAAGGACGGACGGAAGGCCAGAAGATAGAGCGACAGCAGCCCTATCGGCAGATTCATGCCGCCGAGGAACGCGACGCTCGCGGCCAGGGTCGGCGCGATCGGATTGCTGCGCTCTTCTCGCGGCAGGAGGATCTTCAACGTGTTAGTTTGCGCGATGCCGAATTGGACGAAGGCACCGGCGAACCAGATCGTGTTGAAGAGAAGGACGATATCCGAAAGGCGCATGGTCATTTCCCGTAGAAGGCTTCGCTCCGGACCACGCGGCCCGCATCGTCGAAGTCCATGAATTCGCTGGCGCGCGTGTCGCCCAATTGCCACCACACCGTCAGTCGCGCGATCGCTTCGTCCCAGCTCCAGCTCAGGATCTTCAAATCGGCGCTCTGGACGTGGCCATAGGCGCGCCGCCAGTAGGCGCGGATGTTCTCGGCGCCGGTGATGACCGGAGAACCCGTCAGGGTGAGAGCGAGAGGGCTGCGCATCTGCGCATCCTCGGCGAAATGGGCGACGACCGCATCGATATCGACCCTGCACCAATTGGCGCACCATGCCGCGACGAAGCTTGCGGCGGCTGCGCGGTCCATTGCCTGTCCGCCCATGCGCGGATCCTCCCTGGCTCGTTGCCAGGAACGTGGCAAACCTCGCGTCTCATGTCAACTATATTGACCTGAGAATGGGTCAGTTGTTGTCGGCGATCGCCTCCATCACGCCCATCCAGCCGGCCGCACCGGACGTCCCGACGCGATCGAACGCCTCGCGCAGCACCTTGCGCTCGTGGTCCGAGGCCCGCTGCTCGATGCGCCGTCCGGCCTCCGTCAGGCGCAGCAGTTTCGAGCGGTGCTGCTCCTGCGAGCGCCTCGACGTCAGGAGCTTACGCTCGAGCAGTAGATTGAGCGGCCGGTTCAGCGCCTGCTTGGAAATGCCGAGGATCTCGATCAGCGAGCCGATCGCGATATCTGGCCGGCGCGCCACCACATAGAGGATGCGGTGGTGCGGGCGCGACAATCCTTGTTTGGCGAGATATGCGTCGGCTTCCAGGATCATCCCGCGCCAGCCGTAATACATCAACTCGAGCGCGGCATCGAGATCGTGCAGCTTGTCGAGCGAAGCGCGGTGAAGTCCCGCAGCCGGTGACGTCTTTGCCATGGTCGGAAGCTAGCCCTTCGCGCGCAGCTCGCGCCGCAGCACCTTGCCGGTCGCCGTCATCGGCAGCGTTTGCGCGAATTCCACGATGCGCGGGTATTCGTGGGCAGCGAGCTGCACCTTGACGAAGTCCTGGATCTCGCGCGCCAGCGCA
>JAEYTQ010000348.1 GCA_023433965.1 Pseudomonadota bacterium
CAACCTGGACTCGGAGATGTCAAACCTGATCCAGCTTCAGAATGCCTACGCCGCCAACGCCCACGTCATGTCGGTGGTGCAGAGCATGATGAACACGTTGCTACAGGCTCAAGGGTAACAAGTAAAAGGGCTCTGAAAGATGTCGATCAGCAGCATCAACTACTCCTCGTCGGTTCTCGGCGTGCAGATCCGCAACATCAATCAGCAGCTCACCGACCTGTCGACGCAGCTCGCGACCGGCAAGCTGTCGCAGAACTATGCCGGCATGGGCACCAACGAGGGCTTTGCGATCGCTGGGCGCGCGCAGCTCTCCAACATTGCCGCCTATACCGACACGATCACAAACGTCAACGTCAGCATCAACCTCGCCAACACCGCGCTGCAGTCGCTGACCAAGATCCGCAGCACGGTGCAGACCGGCTCGGCCTCCACCGCCCAGGACCTCAACGTCAACGGCCAGACGATTGCGAAGAACACCGCCGCCGCCCAGTTCGGCTCGATGGTAGGCGTCCTCAACACGCAGACCGGCAGCCGCTATCTGTTCTCCGGAACGGCCGTCAACACCCAGCCGGTCGCGAATGCCGGCGACATCATCAACGGCACCACGACGCAGGCCGGCTTCAAGGCCGTTATGGCGGAGCGCCAGGCCGCCGATCTCGGAGCCGACGGCATAGGACGCCTGGTGCAGACGCACGTGCCGCCGAGCACGGCGGTGCAGGTGAGTGAGGACGTCGCGGGCTCGCCGTTCGGCCTCAAGCTCAAGGCGGTGTCCTCGACGCTGACGGGCGCGATCGTCACCGGCCCTAGCGGCTCGCCGGTGTCGTTCTCGGTCGATCTCAACGGCGTCAACCCGAACAATGGCGACAAGCTCAGCATCCAGTTCACGCTGCCGGACGGCACGACCGAGCAGATCGACCTGACCGCATCCTCGGCGACGCCGACGCCGCTTGGCAGCTTCGCCATCGATCCCGGCAATCCAAATGCCGTTCCACCGGTTGCTCCCGACCCGAACATCACGGCCTCGAACCTCAACGCCGCGCTGAATACCGCGATCAAGAAACTCGCGGGCACCTCGCTGGTGGCGGCATCGGCGATCGTTGCCGGCGACAATTTCTTCAACACGGCGAGCTCGGCGATCGGCACGCCCGTCGTCAACCAGGCGGCGCCACCCGCGCCGATCGGCGGTGCCACGGCGCTGTCGGGCGCGAGCCCCTCGGACTCTATCTCGCCGGGTTTCGTCGCGGGCGACACCATCACCGTCAACGGCACCACGCTGACGTTCGTGGCTTCGGGCGCGACCGGCGACCAGCTCAACGTCACCGACAGCATCCAGACGCTGCTCAGCAAGATCGACGCGATCACCGGGACGTCGAAGCCCTCGACGATCCATGGCGGTTCGATCACGATCAACACCGACGATGCGGCAAGCCTCGACATCACGACCTCGAACACCGGCGCGCTGGGTGCGCTTGGCTTTGGCTCGGCCCCGGTGACCGCCACGCAGCCGCCGCTGCGTGTCGGCTCCTCGCCGGCGAGCTCGGCAACCACGCTGGTGAACGGGTCGGCCAACACGGTGAAGTGGTACCTCGGCAACGACGGGCCCGGCTCGCCGCGCTCGACCGCGATGGCGCGGGTGGACGATGCGGTCACGGTGCAGTACGGCGCCCAGGCCAACGAGGACGCGATCCGGCGTCAATTGCAGGCGATCGCGGTGTTCGGGACCTTCTCGACATCGCCCACCGGGCAATATTCGGGCGGACAGGTCTCGGCGCTGAGCACGCGGGTGAGCCAGGCGCTGATCCAGCAGCCGGGCCAGCAGCGTATCGAGGACATTCAGACCGACATTGCGATGGCCCAGAATACGATGAAGGACGCGAGCACGCGCCAGACCCAGGCCAAGGCGCAGCTGCAGACTATCATCGACCAGGCGGAATCGGCCTCGCCGGAGCAGGTGGCGAGCCAGATTCTGGCGCTCCAGAACGCGCTCCAGGCGTCCTACCAGGTGACCTCGAACCTGGCGCAGCTCTCGCTGGTCAAGTTCCTGTAGGGCGCGTCTGTTAAGACGCCGTTAACCATGCCTGTTTACCTCTTGGTGAGGAATGCAGCGGGGCGGAGCGGCGATGTCGGACAGGATGGAGCTGGTGGTGGCGACGCCTTGCTTCGGCGGGCAGGTGTCGAGCATCTATGCGAGCTCGATCTTCGCGCTGCAGCGCGCCGTGCACGGCATGTCCAATCTCGGACTCAAGGTCCTCTTGCGCGACGGCGACGCGCTGATCACCCGCGCGCGGGCCAATTTGGCCGCGATGTTCCTGGACGATCCAAGGGCGACGCATTTCCTGTTCGTCGATGCCGATATCGGCTTCAAGCCTGAGCAGGTGTTTCGGCTGATCGAATGCGGCGCGGACGTCGTGGCCGGCTGCTATCCGGTCAAGCGGGTCAATTGGGACAAGGCCGCGCGTGCAATCCGGTCGGGTCGGACCGACGTGCCGGCCGCCTCGCTCGATTACGTGCTGGAGATCGAGGATCCCGACCGCATCGTCGTGGTCGACGGGTTCACCCGCGTGCGCTATGCCGGCACCGGCTTCCTGATGATCCGCCGTCACGTGCTCGAGACGATGTGCGGCCACCCCAAGTATGCCAATCTGCAATTCTTCCGCGAGCATTCGCACGATACGCTGGCGGGGAGTCGAAACCGGTTCGCGCTGTTCGAGTGCATGATCGATTCGGCGACCGGCACGTATCTGTCGGAGGACTTCGCCTTCTGCAAGCGTTGGACCGATATCGGTGGCGAGATCTGGGCCGATATCCAGAGCTCGCTCGGCCATGTCGGGCCGTCGGTATTCCACGGCGACGTCGCATCGCAATTCGCGCCGGTGCCCGCAGCGACCGCCGACGCGGCGTGAGTGGTGCGGGATGAGCGGCCACGCCCTGGTCACGATCGAGCTGCTGCACGCTCGTGGCGCAGCCGCGGCCGCGCCGGTCACGTCAGCGTTCGAGGTATGAGATGCAGCATCCGGTTTCCGCGCCGATCGGCTTGACCCCGGCCAACCATGCCGACCGCATCGGCTTTGCGCAGCTGACGCGCCGCGCCTTCGAAGGCGTCGATCTGCATCCGTTGCGCGATGAGCTGATGGCCCGGATCGCGGCGGGGACGGCGCTGGCAGGCGAAGCGCTGGATCTGTCGTTGATCATCCAACTCCTCGGCGACAAGGATCAAGGGCTTGCGATCCAGTCGGAGGTGCTGAGCTTCCATCAATTGTTCCGAACGCCGAGCCCGGCCGCGGAGCCGGGCCTGCGCCTGCTCGCGCTTGCGGCCGACATCGACATGGGCGGCAACACGCCGATCGATTTCCTGCTCGAAGGCTCCGATGTCGAGCTGTTGACGTTGTATGTGGTCGAGGGCGCCGGCCTGCCGGAAACCTTGCCCGAGCACGACGTCGCCATCGTGGTCGCCTCCGATTCCGAGGAATGCCGCGAGGCACTCGCCTTGATCGAGAAGGCCGCGCCGCGCTGGCCGCGGCCGCTGCTCAATCGTCCCGATCGCATCGGCAATCTCGA
>JAEYTQ010000373.1 GCA_023433965.1 Pseudomonadota bacterium
GGTGTACAAGGGTCTCGGCCTCGTCGACGAGATCAAGCGCGACCTCGCCTCGACGCTGCTCCGCACCGGGCGGGATTCGCTCTCGGAGATCGTCGGCGCCGATGCCGCGACGCTGACGGCGGAAGACTGGCCTGGGATGTAGCTCGGTCTCGTGCCCCGGACGCAGCGCAGCGCTCTGCAGCGATGCGGTGCAGAGCCGGGGCCCATGTGATCGCGAATTCGACGAGAAATGGGTCCCGGCTCTGCGCAGCAGCGTTTCACGCTGCGGCGCGTCCGGGACACGAGAGTTACGGCTTCACGAACGTCGCCCGGTACAGCGCCGGATATCTCGCACCCTGCAAGCCGCCGCGCGCGATGTAGAACGCGATCAGCGCACACCACAGCCCGGTATTGCCGAGGGATTGCAGCGCGAGCCAAACGCCGAAGAAGACGGCGAGCGAGACCAGCATCAGATTGCGCATCTCGCGGGCCCAGGTGGCGCCGACATAGATGCCATCGAAGCCGAAGGCGAATACGCCGGGCAGCGGCGCGAGCACGATGAACGGCAGGAAGTCGCGCGCGGCGCGACGGACGTCCTCGCTCGCGGTCATGACATTGATCAGGTTCGGGCCGAACAGCGCGAACAGCACGGCAACGACCAGTGCGAAGCCGAGGCCCCACAGCAGCACCAAGCGGGTGGAATCGAGGAAGCCTCTCGCGTCGCGGGCGCCCAACGTGCGGCCGCAGAGTTGCTGGGCCGCGTTGCCGATGCCGTCAAGGAAGAAGGCGCTGACCAGGAGGAAATTGTTGAGCACCGAGTTCGCGGCCAGCGTGACGTCACCGGCCCGCGCGCCCTTGGCGGTGAAGAACAGGAACACGGCGATCAGCGCCGCCGTGCGGATCATGATGTCGGAATTCACCGCCAGCAGACGCATCAGCTTGACCCGGTCTAACAGGCGGGCACGGGGAACGGTAAAGCCGCCGTCCGCATAGCGCCGGCACACGATGACGCCGAGCACGAAGCCGGTCGTCTCGGATAGCAGCGCGGCGATGGCCGCACCGGCGATGCCTGTGTCATAGACCAGCACCAGCAAGATCGTCGCCACCATATTGATGACGTTGATGACGACCTGGAGCGCAAGTGCCGGATTGGCGCGGGCCTGCCCGACCAGCCAGCCGAGCACGACGTAGTTGGCGAAGGCGAATGGCGATGACCAGATCCGGATCATGAAATAGGTTTTCGCCGCGCGGGTTACGCCTTCGCTGCCGCCCATCAGGTCGAACAGCACCGCCGTCAACGGCAGTTGCAGCGCGATCAGCGCGGTGCCGATCAGGCCGGCGACGATGAAGCCGCGCACGAGGATGGCCCTCAGCTCCTCGGCCACGCCGGCGCCGAGCGCCTGCGCGGTGAAGGCCAGCGTGCTCATGCGCAGGAAGCCGAACAGCCAGAACAGGCAATCGAAGATGATGGAGGCCATCGCCACACCGCCGAGCAGCGCGGCATCATCGAGCCGTCCGATCGCGGTGGTCGAGACCACGCCGATCAGCGGCGTTGTCAGATTCGCGACCATGGCCGGTCCGGCAATGGCGAACACCTGTCGGGAGCTGATCCTGGGATGAACCGGCGCGTGCATGTCAGAACACGAGCACCATGCCGTCCTCTGCAGCCAGATGCGGCACCTCGGAGAGGCGCGACAGCATGTCGCCGCTCATATGGGTGAGGACGAGCCGCTTGGCGCCGATGTCGGGCAGATGCTGTTCCAAGGTCTTCAGGCTGAGATGGTTCTTGACCACCTTCTCGTACATATAGGCTTCGACAATGAAAAGGTCCGCGCCATGCGCCAGCGGAATGAGCGTCTCCGTCCATTCGGTGTCGGCGCTGTAGGCGAGCGTGCGGTCCTCGGTCTCCACGCGGTAGGCGAGGAAGGGGCCGCCGGATTCGCCGTGCACGACGGGATAGGGCATCACCGTCACCGTGCCGAAGGTCCTGCTTTGCTCGGGCGCGAGCTCGACGACGTCGAGGTCGAAGCGCTGCTTCGTCTTCGAGGAATGCTCGAACAGCGCCTCCATCAACTCGCGCAGCCGGCGCTCGAGGCCTTGCGGGCCCGCGATCGTCAGCGGCCGCGTCCGCCGCGAGAACTGCGCGTCGAGCAGGAGGAACGGCAGGCCGGCAAAATGGTCGCCGTGGAAATGCGTGATGAGGACGAGATCGATGTCGTTGCGCTCGATCTCGAGCCGCTTCAGCGCCGGCACAGCCGACGCGCCGCAATCGATCAGGAAGTTAGCCTTGCGCCCGGAGACGTGGAAGCAGGTGTTGAGCCTGCCGCCGGAGCCGAAGGCGTCACCGCAGCCGACGAACCGCAATTGCATCGGCTGCGCGCTCCCACTACCGGCCGCGCGGCGCGCCGAACACGCGCGAGAGCAGCCAGATCGGGATCACGATGACCGCACCGAGCAGGAAGTAGCGCCACAGCCAGTTCACGGCGTCGAAGCCGAGATCCCACAGCCGCTGGAACAGGAGGCGGATGCTGTAGAGGATGTTCCAGGGATCGAAGCCGATCGCGGCCAGCACGACCCCGACCAGGATCGACAGCAGGACCAGCCGAAACGCGACGGCGATCGGCGAGCCGCCGAGAAAGCGGTGCAGGCCGTCGCTGCGGCCGGCCGGCAAATCCCTGACGTCTTGGACCATCGCAAACTCCTGAAGGCGGATTCGACCCATTATAGGGCACGGCGAGGCACATGGGGAACCCGCAAGGGGCCGTCAATCGGGTTACCGGAGTTTAATTCGGGATAGCGCGTCCGGCTTTGAGTTGGGCACCATGCCGGCAGCAAGCTCGGTCACCTCGCCCGCTTGCCAAGCGGGCGGTGACCGCAGTGCAGTTGTGGCGAGATCGAGGCCTTCACACCTCACACCTGAATCTCCGCCGGCTCGGCCTTTAGCATCTTCTCCAGCGTTTCCAGCCTGTCTGCCTCCTTCGGCGGCTTGTCCCAGCGCAGGCGACTGATGCGGGGGAAGCGCATGGCGACGCCGGATTTGTGGCGCGGCGAGCGCTGCAGGCCCTCGAAGGCGACCTCCAGCACCAGCCCCTGGTCCGGCTCGTGCACGACATGGCGGACCGGGCCGAACTTTTCCGTGGTGTTGCGGCGGACGAAGCGGTCGATCTGCAACAGCTCCTCGTCGGTGAAGCCGAAATACGCCTTCCCGACCGGCACCAGCTCATCGCCGCTATCGCCTGCAGTCCAGACGCCGAAAGTGTAGTCGGAATAATAGGACGAGCGCTTGCCGTGGCCGCGCTGCGCGTACATCAGCACGGCGTCGATGATGTGCGGATCGCGCTTCCACTTCCACCATTGCCCCTTCGGCCGCCCCGGCAGATAAGGCGCATCGCGCCGCTTCAACATCACGCCCTCCACGGCGTCCGCATCCTCGCCAGCGCCGGCACTCGCCGGATCGGCGCGCGCGGCGGTGAGCGCGTCCCAGGTCGTGAACGAGACCGTGGGCGACAGATCGATGCGGGGATCACCGAGCTTCGCGATGAACGTCTCCAGCCGCTCGCGCCGCTCCGCGAACGGCAGCTCGCGCAGGTCGTTCTCGTCCTCGCCCAGCAGATCGTAGGCGCGCAAATAGATCGGAAATTCCTTGATCAGTTTGGGCGAGACGACCTTGCGATTCAGGCGCTGCTGCAGCACGTTGAAACTCTGCACGCGGCCCTCGCGCAGGATCAGAAGCTCGCCGTCGATCGCGCCCGGCAGGCGCAGCGACGGCCCGAGATCCGGAAAGCTACCCGTGATGTCCTCGCCGGTGCGCGAATAGAGCCGCGCAACGATGTGGCCGCGATCGTCGCGCCCCGCCACCGCCTGCACGCGTATGCCGTCCCATTTCCATTCGGCGATGTAGTCGGCAGGATCGAGCGCGGCGAAATCGCCGTCCTCGATCGCATGCGCCAGCATCACCGGGCGGAACGGTGCGGGATCGCGATTGACGGGCTTTTCGCCGCGGCCTTCCAGCCAGGCGAACAGATCGAGATAGGGTGGTGCAAGGCCAGGCCAGATCAGCTCGACCTCATGCGGATCCTTGGCGCCGAGGGCGGCGGCCGCGGTCTTGGCGAGGCGTGCGGAGATGCCGATGCGCAATGCGCCGGTGACGAGCTTCAGCAGCGCCCACCGGCCGGTCTCGTCCAACTCGTCGAGCCAGCGTTCGAGCTGCCTCGGCAGCTCGGCCTTGCCGAGCGTGCGCAGCGTGGTGACGACCTCGGTCAGCGTGGGGGGTGGTGGGTTGTTGTGGGCGGCGAGTTCGGCCTTCGGCCACATCAGCGCCACCGTCTCGGAGAGGTCGCCGACATAGTCGTAGCTCAATCCGAACAGCACCTCGTCCGTGCGCGATGCGATGAGATCCCGGATCAGCGCAGGCTTGGCATGCTTGAAGCTGAGCGCGCCGGTCAGAGCGGCCAGCGCATAGCCGCGGTCGGGATCGCCGGCCTCGCGGAAATAGCCGGTGATCAGGCGCAGCTTGTTGTTGCGGCCGGGCTCGTAAGCGAGCCGGTCCAGGAGTTCGGCGAAGCGGTTCATGCTTCGGCCTCGCCTTGAACCTGCGCCTCGCTCTCCTCCTCATCGCCATAGCCGACGAGATCGAGCGGCTGCGCTTTCAGGCCCTTGCTCCGGCACCAATGCACCAGCGCATCTTCCTGGCCGTGGGTGACCCAGACCTCGCCGGCGCCGGTCGCGCCGATGGTGGCGGTGAGGCCGTCCCAATCGGCATGGTCGGAGATCACCAGAGGAAGCTCGACGCCGCGCTGGCGCGCGCGGGCGCGCACCCGCATCCAACCCGAGGCGAACGCGGTGACGGGATCGGGAAAGCGCCGCGTCCACAGATCCGATGTCGCCGAGGGGGGCGCCAGCGTGATGGTGCCCGCCAGTGCCGCCTTCTTGACGCCCTTCACTGGTCTGAGCTCGCCAAGCGCGATGCCGCGGCTCTGGTAGTATTGGGTGATCTTCTCCATCGCGCCATGCAGATAGATCGGCGCGTCATACCCGGCCTGGCGCAGCAGCGCGATCACGCGCTGGGCCTTGCCGAGCGAATAGGCCCCGACCAGATGCGCGCGCTCGGGAAACAGCGCGACCGACGCGAGCAGCTTCTTCACCTCGTCCGCGGCATCGCCATGCCGGAACACCGGCAGGCCGAAGGTGGCTTCGGTGATGAAGACGTCGCAGGGCACGAGCTCGAACGGCGCACAGGTCGGATCGGGCGCATCCTTGTAATCGCCCGAGGCGACGATGCAGGTATCCTTGCAAGTCACCGCGATTTGCGCCGAGCCAAGCACATGGCCGGCCGGGTGACATTTGACGTTGACGTCGCCGAGCCGGATCTCCTCGCCATAGCGGATGGCTTGCGTCGATCCGGCAAAGTTCTCGCCGTAGCGTAGCCGCATCATGTCGAGCGTTTCCTGCGTCGCCAGCACCGCGCCATGGCCGGCGCGAGCATGGTCGGAATGGCCATGGGTGATCACGGCCCGCTCCACCG
>JAEYTQ010000405.1 GCA_023433965.1 Pseudomonadota bacterium
AGGGATCCCCACCACCACGCGAGGGGATTTGACCGCGCCTGCCACTGCAACATCAACCGCTCCGAAAATCATCGACCTGACATGTCGTCGTAATAATCCTGTCACAGCACGACACGCAATCACGACAAAAATTTCCGTGTCCGGTTGTTCCAGCGCTATCCCCGAGGGAAATAACGTGCCGGCGATCTGTCCACATATCGGACAATTTTTGCGTCTTTGTCGAATTTATTGGACATCCATCTTGCGGACGTCTGATATTTGAGGATGGCCCCAACGAGCTCATCCAAACCCCGACATCCGCTCTCCTCCGCTGCAGCCGTGCTGGCGGACAGCGCCGATGACGCCGCATTTGCCACGACGCTGGCCAAAGGGCTCGTGGTGCTCGAAGCGTTCAAGGCGGGGAGCACGCTGCTGGGCAACATGGAGCTGTCGTCCTTGACCGGCATCCCCCGGCCGACCGTGGCGAGATTGACCCATACGCTGGCCGAGCTCGGCTACCTCCGCTACGACGCCGCGCGGGCGAAGTACCGCGTCGGCGCACGCGCACTGCGCATGGCGCACCCTCTGCTCGCCGGAATGCAATTCCGCCAGATGGCGCGGCCCATGATGCAGGAACTGGCGCACAGCGTTCGCGGCACCGTCTCGATCGGCCTGCTCGACGCCACCTCGATGATCTATGTGGAGAGCGCGCGCTCCGGCGATGTCGGCCCGCACGTGCCCGACATCGGCATGCCGATTCCCGTGGTGATGACCGCCATGGGGCGCGCCGCGGCGTCGATCCTGCCGCCCGCCGACGCAGACCGGCTGGAACGGAATATCGCCGCCGAGGACGCTGGGCTGTGGGCAACCGTCCGCGACAAGTACCGTGCCGGGATCGCGCAATGCAAAAGCCGCGGCTTCTGCACCTGCTGGGGCGAGTACATGGCCTCGATCCACGCCGTCGCCGCGCCGCTGTTTCATGCCAGCGAATCCAAGCAGTCGTTCTCGATCAATTGCGGCATCCCCGCCTTCCGGCTCCAGCCGGGTCAGCTCGAGGGCGAGATCGGCCCGCGCATTGCCGCGCTCGCCGACAGCATCCGCGCCATCGTCGGGCAAGCTGAACTCGCGACGCCACCGCGCAAGACCAAGAAAATCACCAGCGCGGGGACATGACATGGCTGGACCGCTCGAAGGACTGAAGGTTCTCGACATCGCGACGATCATCGCCGCTCCATTCGCCGCCACGCTGCTGGCCGACTACGGCGCAGAGGTGCTCAAGATCGAGATGCCCGGGCAAGGCGACGGCGTGCGGTCATTTCCACCCTTCAAGGACGGCAAGCCGTTGTGGTGGAAGGCCGCCAACCGCAACAAGAAGTTCGCCACCCTCGATCTGCGCACGCCAGACGGACTCGCGCTGTTCAAGCAGCTGCTTCCCCGCTTCGACGTGCTGATCGAGAATTTTCGTCCGGGAACGCTCGACCGCTGGGGCCTGACCAAGGAGGTGCTGTGGTCGATCCAGCCGCGCCTCGTGATCCTGCGTGCCACGGCCTTCGGACAGAATGGCCCCTATCGCGAGCGCCCGGGTTTCGCCCGCATCTTCGAAGCCATGGGCGGGCTCACCTACATCACCGGCGAGAGCCAGGGCGAGCCGACCCATCCCGGATACCCGATCGGAGATTCGATCGGCGGGCTGTTCGGCGCCGTCGGCGTGCTCGCGGCGTTGTGGAAACGGGCGCGCGATCCGCATGCGCCGGGCGAGGAGATCGATCTCGCGCTGACCGAAGCCGTGTTCCGCCTGCTCGACGTCCTCGCCATCGAGCACGACCAGCTCGGCGCCGTTCGCAGCCGCATTGGTAATGCCAAC
The DNA here is from genome assembly GCA_023433965.1 of Pseudomonadota bacterium. Lineage (GTDB taxonomy): Bacteria > Pseudomonadota > Alphaproteobacteria > Rhizobiales > Xanthobacteraceae > Bradyrhizobium. Next base: position 1,844 of record JAEYTQ010000405.1, read on the forward strand.
GGTTACTCGGCGCCGGCCGCGGTGTTTCGCACCAACGACGGTCATTGGGTGACGCTCGCAGGTTCGACCAACGCGCTCTTTGCAGCGAATTGCCGGGCGATCGGCCGGCCCGACCTCATTGCCGATCCGCGCTTCGCCGGCAATGACCAGCGCGTCAAGTACGCCGCCGAGCTCAACGCCATCTTTGCCGCCTGGTGCGCCGCGCACCCCCTGGAAGAGGTGCTCGCGAGCTTCAACGCCGCGCAGGGTACGCTCGCCCCGATCTATTCGATCGATCAGATCGCCGACGATCCGCAGGTGAAGGCGCGCGAGGTGATCACCCGCGTTGCCGACCGGGATTTCGGCACGGTCGCCATGACCAATGCCGTGCCGCGCTTCACCGTCGATCCCTCGCGCATGCGCCATGCCGCGGGCGACGTCGGCCAGGACAATGACGAGGTCTACCGGGATTGGCTCGGCCTCTCGGACGCAAGGATCGAGCAGCTCACCCAGCGAAAGGTGATCTGAGGTCGCAAGACCGGCAAATATAAGATCAACATAAACAGGGAGGAAGACAACAGTGGCATCGTTCAACGTCACACGGCGAGCCCTGCTGGGCACAATCGCAGGCGGGCTTGCGGCCGGGTCGGGCATGACGGCACACGCAGAGGACGCTTGGCCCTCGCGCATGGTGCGCCTGATCTCGCCTTACGGGCCCGGCGGATCCAACGACATCTCGCTGCGTCTGCTCGCCGAGGAGTTCGGCCGCAGCCTCCGTCAGCAATTCATCGTCGAGAACAAGCCCGGCGCCGGCACGCGCATCGCCAACGACATGGTCGCCCATGCGCCCGGCGATGGCTACACCATCCTCTACGTCGCGGCACCCTACGCCACCGCCGAGGCGCTGTTCGGCAAGCTGACCTACGAGCGCAAGGATCTGCAGCCGGTCGCGATGGCGGTGATCGCGCCGCTGTTCCTGATCATCAGCGCCGAGGCGCCGTTCAAGACGCTTCCCGAGTTGATCGCGTACGGCAAATCCAAGCCCGACGGCCTCACCTTCGCCTCGCCCGGGGCCGGCTCGCAGCCGCACCTCGCCGGAGAGCTCCTGTTCCGGGATGCCGGCGTCAAGGGCCTCAACATTCCGTTCCGAGGCGATGCGGCGTCCTACACCGAGTTGCTCGCCGGCCGCGTCGACGCCACGCTGACGGCACTGCCGACCGCCCTGCCCTACATCCAGAGCGGCAAGTTCACCGTGCTCGGCGTGGCGTCGCCCGAGCGCAGCGCGCTCTACCCGAAAGCGCCGACCCTGCGCGAGCAGGGCTTTCCCAACGTCGCCGCCGCGGGATGGTACGGCTTCATGGCGCCGGCGACGACGCCCCGCCCGATCGTGGACAAGCTCCAGGCCGAGGTGCTGCGTGCGCTCGCCGAACCCGCGATCAAGGACAAGTTGACCGCCCAGGGTCTCGAAGTGCGCCCAGGCACCGCAGCCGAGTTCGGCCAGTTCATCGACGCCGAGACGCAGAAATGGACCAAGCTGATCCGCGACGCCGGCCTCAAGGGCGAATGAAGATTGCAGGGGAAACCGACATGAAAAACCTCGTTACGACATATCTTACAGCCTCCGCGCTTCTCCTCTCGGTCACCGCAGCGCAGGCGCAAAAGAAGTATGATCCCGGCGCGTCCGACACCACGATCAAGGTCGGTCAGACCGTGCCGCTCAGCGGGCCCGCCTCGGCCTATGCGGTGATCGGCAAGACCCAGGCCGCCTATGTGAGGATGATCAACGACCAGGGCGGGGTGAACGGCCGAAAGGTCGAGTTGATCCAATATGACGACGCCTATTCGCCGCCGAAGACGGTGGAGCAGGTCCGCAAGCTCGTCGAAAGCGACGAAGTACTTTTGACGTTCCAGATCATCGGCACAGCGCCGAACGTCGCCGTCCAGAAATATCTCAACGCCAAGAAGATCCCGCAGCTCTTCGCCGCCACCGGCGCCGCCCGCTTCACCGACCCGAAGAACTTTCCCTGGACCATGGGCTTCAACCCCTCCTACCTCGTGGAGGGGCGGATCTATGCGCAGTACCTGCTGAAGAACTATCCAAACGCCAGAATCGGCGTGCTCTACCAGAACGACGATCTCGGCAAGGACTATCTGGCCGGCCTCAAGGCCGGCCTCGGCGACAAGGCGAAGATGATCGTAGCCGAGACGTCCTACGAGATCAGCGAACCGACGATCGACTCGCAGATCCTGCGGCTGAAGGATGCGGGTGCCGACGTGCTGTTCAGCGCGACGACGCCGAAGCAGGCGGCCCAGGCGATCAAGAAGGTCGCCGAGATCGGCTGGAAGCCGCTGCACATCATCGACATCAACGCCTCCTCGGTCAGCGCCGTGCTGAAGCCCGCAGGGCTCGACAACTCCAAGGGCGTCATCAGCGTCGGCTACGTCAAGGATGCCGCCGATCCCGAGTGGAAGGACGATCCCGGCATGAAGCGCTATCTCGCCTTCATGGCGAAGTACTATCCGGAGGGCGACAGGGATTCGAACCTGAACGTCTACGGCTACATCACCGCACAGCTTCTGGTGCAGGTGCTGAAGCAATGCGGCGACGATCTCACCCGCGAGAACGTGATGCGACAGGCCGCCAGCCTGAAGGACGTCGAACTCGATCTGACGCTCCCGGGGATCTCGGTCACGACCACGGCGACCGACTATCGGGTCAACAAGCAGTTCCAGATGGTGCAGTTCGACGGCCTGCGCTGGCAGAAACTCGGGGACATCATTGCGGACGAAGCGAAGGAATGACGGAACGCAATCGAACCTATGCTGGGCTCAACGTCCCCCAGCACGCCGGTCGCCGCGAGGGATGACCTCTTCCGCTTCTTCGAGACGTCGCTGATATTCGGAGATGGCGCGGTTGGCCATGCGGATCCGATTTGTATGCCCTTCCTCGACCATCATGGTGATGCGTTGCGCCAGGAACACGCAGGCCTCGAAC
>JAEYTQ010000535.1 GCA_023433965.1 Pseudomonadota bacterium
GCCGGCAAGACCACGCTGTTCAACTGCATCACCGGCGACTTCCCGCCCTCCTCCGGAACCATCCGCTTCTTCGGCGAGGACGTCACGCATTTCCCGCCCTATGAGCGCATCCGCCGCGGGCTGCGCCGGACCTACCAGATCTCCGCGCTGTTCCCCGGCCTCACCGTGCAGGACAACGTCTATCTCGCCTGCCGCGGCGTCTCGCGCGGGCGCTTCTCGTTCCTGCGCCCGGGACAGAACGACGCGCTGATGCATGCGGCCGACAATCTGGTGCAGGCCGTGCATCTCTCCGCCGTCAGAGATCAGCGCGTGGCCGAGCTCGCGCACGGCCAGCAGCGCCAGCTCGAGATCGCGCTCGCGCTCGCCGGCGCGCCGCGCTTCGTCCTGTTCGACGAGCCGGCCGCTGGCCTGTCGCCGACCGAACGCGCGGAGCTGATCGAGATCCTGACCTCGCTGCCGGCGCATATCGGCTACATCATCATCGAGCACGACATGGACGTGGCGCTACGGGTCGTCGAAAGCGTCACGATGATGCACAACGGCCGCGTCTTCAAGGAGGGCCTCCCGGAGGAGATCCAGTCCGATCCAGAAGTGCAGGAGCTCTATCTCGGGGGCGGCCATGAATGAGCCCCGCCGCTCCAGTGCCGCGCTCGAGGTCCGCGGCCTCGACGTCTACTACGGCCACTCGCACGCGCTGCAGGGCGTCGATCTCACGCTGGAGAGCGGCGTGTTCTCCGTCGTGGGGCGCAACGGCATGGGCAAGACCACGCTGTGCAAGGCGATCATGGGTCTCGTGGACGTGAGCGGCGGCTCGATCCGCGTCCGCGGCGAAGACATCACCCGGCGGCCGCCGGCCCAGATCGCCCGGCTCGGCGTCGGCTACGTGCCGCAGGGCCGCCGGCTCTGGCGCTCGCTCAGCGTCGACGAGCACCTCCGGCTCGCCGGCGGGCTGCGGCCGGGCGTCTGGACCGTCGAGCGCATCTACGACACGTTCCCGCGCCTCGCCGAGCGCAAGGATCATGGCGGCGGGCAGCTGTCCGGCGGCGAACAGCAGATGCTGGCGATCTCGCGCGCGCTGCTCACCAATCCGCATCTGCTCGTCATGGACGAACCGACCGAGGGCCTCGCGCCCGTCATCGTGGCGCAGGTCGAGGACATGCTGCTGCGGCTCGGTGAAGACGGCGACATGTCCGTGCTGGTGATCGAGCAGAACATCGGCGTCGCCACCGCGATCTCGCGCAATGTCGCGATCATGGTGAACGGCCGCGTCAACCGCATCATCGATTCCGCGCGCCTTGCTGCCGACCGCGAGCTGCAGCAGCGGCTGCTCGGCGTCGGGCTTCACGCCGAGCTCGAGCCCGATCTCGACATCCCGGCGGCCGGCCCCGAGGCGAAGCCCGCGCCGTCACCACGCCGCGACGGGCCGGTCCGCATCTACGTCTCCAACCCGATGCTGCCGACGCGATGGTCGCAGCCGGTGCCGATCGCCCGCATCGAGGCAGCGGCGCGGACGCTCTCCAGCCAGGTCGCACGGCTCGACGAGACGGCGCGGCGCAGGCGCGAGCCGGCGGCGCCGCCGGCCTCCGGTCCGCCCGTGGTGCTGGTGGTCGGCACGCTCGACACCAAGGGCCAGGAGTTGCGCTTCATCCGCGACATCATCGCCGAAAGCGGCCTGCGCACACGGCTGGTCGACGTCTCGACCAGCGGCAGGCATTCGTCATGCGACGTCTCCGCGCAGGAGATCGCCCTGAACCACGGCCGCGGCGGCTCCGCCGTGTTCAGCTCCGATCGGGGAGCCGCCGTGACCGCGATGGCGGACGCGTTTGCCAATTGGCTGCGGCGCCAGGGCAATGTCGCGGGCATAATCTCGGCCGGCGGCTCGGGCGCGGCGTCGCTGGTGGCCCCCGGCATGCGGGCGCTGCCCGTCGGCGTGCCCAAGCTGATCATCTCCTCCGTTGCCTCCGGCGACGTCGGCCCCTATGTCGGCCCTGCCGACATCACCATGATGTATTCGGTCACCGACGTGGAGGGACTGAACTCGATCTCGCGCGCGGTGCTCGCCAACGGTGCCAATGCGCTCGCCGGCATGGTCAAGGCGCGGCTCGAAGAGCGCGAGGAAAAAGGTCGAGCCGCCGGCGCCGGGCTGCCTTCGGTCGGCGTCACCATGTTCGGCGTCACCACGCCGGCGGTGCAGAAGATCGCGGCCGAGCTGCGCGACGATTTCGAGTGCCTGGTGTTCCACGCCACCGGCGTCGGCGGACGCTCGATGGAAAAGCTCGTGGAATCCGGCCAGCTCGCCGGCGTGATCGACCTGACCACGACCGAGATCTGCGACCTCATGATGGGCGGCGTGTTTCCGGCGACCGAGGACCGCTTTGGAGCGGTCATCCGCAGCCGCCTGCCCTATGTCGGCTCGGTCGGCGCGCTCGACATGGTCAATTTCGGCGCGCCCGAGACCATCCCCGAGCGCTACCGCGGCCGCAAGTTACACGTCCACAATCCGCAGGTGACGTTGATGCGAACGACGGTGGAGGAGAACGAACGAATGGGCCGCTGGATCGGCGAGCGGCTCAACCAGATGGACGGCCCGGTGCGCTTCTTCCTGCCCGAGGGCGGTGTCTCCGCACTCGATGCGCAGGGCCAGCCGTTCTGGGACCCGGACGCCGACGCGGCGCTGTTCCGCACACTGGAGCGCACCGTGCGGCAGACCGGCAACCGCCAGCTCATTCGCATCCCCAAGAACATCAACGATCCCGACTTTGCCGCCGCCGTCGTCAGCGCGTTCCGGACCCTGTTCGGCCGTGCCGGGGCGCGGCGGAGAGTAGCGAGGTGAGCGATGGCCAGGTTTGAACGCGCAGCGCTGCTGAAGAGGTTTCGCGACATGGCCCGCCGCGGCGAGCCGATCGTCGGCGGCGGCGCCGGAACGGGACTGTCGGCAAAATGCGAAGAGGCCGGCGGCGTCGATCTGATCGTCATCTACAATTCCGGCCGCTATCGCATGGCAGGCCGCGGCTCGCTCGCCGGCCTGATGGCTTACGGCGATGCCAACGCCATCGTGCTCGACATGGCGAACGAGGTGCTGCCCGTGGTCACCCGCACGCCGGTGCTTGCGGGCGTCAACGGCACCGATCCGTTCCGCGACATGGAGGTGTTCCTCGATCAGCTGAAGGCGCTCGGATTCGCCGGCGTGCAGAATTTTCCGACCGTCGGGCTGATCGACGGCACCTTCCGCGCCAATCTCGAAGAGACCGGCATGTCCTATGCGCTGGAGATCGACATGATCGCCAAGGCGCACGACAAGGACATGCTGACGACGCCTTACGTGTTCAGCGAGAAGGAGGCCGCCGCGATGGCGATCGCCGGCGCCGACATCATCGTCTGCCACATGGGGCTGACGACCGGCGGCTCGATCGGCGCGCAGACCGCGCCCAAGCTCGAAGATTGTCCGGCGCGCATCGACGTCTGGGCATCGGCTGCGCTCAGCGTCAATCCTGACATCCTGGTGCTGGCGCATGGCGGTCCGATCGCGGACCCCGCCGACGCCGATTTCATCATGAAGAACACCCGTCACTGCCACGGCTTCTACGGCGCATCCTCGATGGAGCGGCTTCCCGTGGAGCGGGCGCTGACGGAACAGGTGCGTCAGTTCAAGGCGATCGGCGCGCGGTAACGCCGAAGGGACGAGGGAGGGAAGGATGTCGGGCAATCTGGTCGGTGAATTGATCCTCTGGCTGATCGTCGCAGTCATCGTGATCGTGGTCGGTGTCTACATCGTGAACTGGCTCTATCATCGCTCCTCCAAGGAGACCTCGTTCGTCCGCACCGGATTCCTCGGTGAGCGCGTGGTGATCAACGGCGGCGCCTTCGTGCTGCCCTTCATCCACGATTACACGCCGGTCAACATGAACGTGCTGCCGATGGGCATCGTGCGTTCGAAGCAGGATGCGGTGATCACCCGCGACCGCATGCGGGTCGACATCGAGGCCGACTTCTACGTCCGGGTGCAGCCGACCCGCGAAGCCGTCTCGATCGCCGCCGCGACGCTCGGCCGCCGCACCATGGAGCCCGGGCAACTTCATGCGCTGCTGGCCGGCAAGTTCATCTCCGCGATCCGCTCGGTCGCCTCCGAGATGACCATGGAGGAGATGCACGAGCGACGCGGCGACTATGTCGCGCGGGTCAAGACCGAAGCGGCGGAAGCCCTCGCCCAGAACGGCCTCGAACTGGAATCCGTCGCCATCACCGACCTCGACCAGACCGATCTGGAGTTCTTCAACCCCTCGAACCGGTTCGACGCCGAAGGCCTGACCCAGCTGATGCAGGATATCGAGGCCAAGCGCAAGCTGCGCAACGACATCGAGCAGGATTCGATGATTAAGATCCGTTCGCGCAATCTGGAGGCCGAGCGGCAAGCGCTGGAGATCGAGCGCGAGAGCGAGACCGCCCGCCTGGAGCAGGAGCGCGACATCGAGATGCGCCGCGCGCTCCAGCGCACCGAAGTCGCCCGCGAAAGGGCCCTGCGCGAGACCGAGGCCGAACAGGCGCAGATCTCGGCCCGAGAGGCGATCGAGCGCGCCCGCATCGCCAACGACCAGGCGATCGCGGAGGCCCGCATAGCCTCCGAGCGCGAGACCCGTCAGAAGGAGATCGAGCGAACCCGCACCATCGAGGAAAAGGAGCTGCTGGCGCGCGAGGAGATCGAGAAGACGAGGATCGCCAACCAGCGCGCGATTGACACCACGCGCATCGCCTCGGAGCGCGAGGTCCGCCAGCGCGAGATCGAGCGGATGCGCACGGTCGAGGAAGCCGAGATTGCGGCGCGCGAAGCCATCGAGAAGGCGCGGATCCAGCAGGACCGGGTCGTCACGGATGCCCGCATCGCCAACGAGGAAGAGACGAGGCGCCGCGAGATCGAGCGCACGCGTGCCGTGGACGAGGCCGAGATCGCCGCGCGCGAGGCGACCGAGAAGGCCCGCATCGCCCAGACCATGATCGTCAATGTCGAGCGCATCTCCTCGGACGAACGCACCCGTGCGCTGGAGATCCAGCAGGTACGAACCATCCAGGAGGCCGAAATCGAGGCGCAGCGCGCCGTCGAAGCCGCCCGCATCGCCCGCGAGCGGACGCTGGCTGCCGAGCGCATCGCCGCCGAGCAGAATACGCGGCAGCTGGAGATCGAGCGCAACCAGGCCCTCGACGTCGCCGGCATCGCCGCGCGCGAGACCACGGAAGCCTCGCGCATCGCGCAGGAGGAGCGCGTGCGCTCGCTCGATATCGCCCGCAACCGCGCCGTCGAAGAAGCCGACATCGCCTCGCGCGAGGCTATCGAGGCGGCACGGATCGCCCAGGAAAAGGCAGTTGCGGCCGAGCGCATCCAGGCCGAGCGCGAAACCCGCGCGCTCGAGATCGAGCGAACCGGCGTCCTGGAAGCCGCCGAGCTGAAGCGACGCGACGCCATCGAGCGCCAGCGCATCACGGTCGATCTGGCGCTCGAAGCCGAGCGTATCAACTCCTCCAAGAAGCGCGAGGTGCTCAACATCGAGCAGAAGAAGGCGATCGAGATCGCCGACGAAGACCGTGTCATCGCCCTCTCGACCAAGCGCTCCGAACGGATCGATGCCGACCGGCAGGTCAAGCAGGCCGAGATCGTCGCCCGAAAAGAGGTCGAGACCACCGACGTCTCGCGCGAGCAGGCGCTGGAAGCTGCTCGCATCGAGCAGCGGCGCGCCATCGAGCAGTTGGAGGTCGCCCGCGTCCAGTCGCTCCAGGAAGCCGAGATCGCCTCCCGCGAGGAGGTCGAGCGCGCCCGCATCGCCTCCGACCGCGGCCTCGACGAGGCCCGCATCGGCCGCGAGCGCGAGCTGCGCAAGCTCGAGGTCAACCGCGAGAAGGACGTCGAGACCGTGCTGATGGAGAAGGCCATCGCCATCCATCAGAAGTCGCTTGAGGAGTCGGCCGCGCGCGCAGCCGCCGAGGAAGCGCGGATACGCGCGACCGAAGCCGCCGAGCGCGTGGTCACGGCGCGCGAGAGCGAGATCGCCAGGCGGCGCAAGACCGTCGAGGTGCTGCTGGCGGAGAAGCAGGCGGAGGAGACCCGCATTGCCGCGGAAGCCGAGCGCGTGCGCGCCGCAGTCGAGGCCGAGGCGCAGCGCATGCTCAACGAGGCCGAGAACGTGCTGACCGACCAGGCGCGCTACTCGCTGTTCCGCAGAAAACTGCTCGACCGCATCGAGGGCATCGTGCGCGAGAGCGTCAAGCCGATGGAGAAGATCGAGGGCATCCGCATCCTCCAGGTCGACGGGCTCAACGGCAACGGCCACGGAAACGGCAACGGCGGCCGTAGCGCCACCGACGAGGTGATCGACTCGGCGCTGCGCTACCGCGTCCAGGCGCCGCTGATAGACTCCATCCTGTCGGACATCGGCGTCGAAGGCGGCAGCCTCGCCAAGATGCCGGGCCTGATCCGCGAGGCCCGCGACATGCAGGGCATCAAGGAGGCCGCGCGCAAGGGCGGCGGAGGTGCTGGCGGTGGCGGTGGCGACAAGCCGGCAGCCTCCCCGCCTGCGACCGAGGGCGGCGAGCCGCCGGCCGAGC
>JAEYTQ010000562.1 GCA_023433965.1 Pseudomonadota bacterium
CATCATCGGTGACGTCGCGATCGCGAAGTACCGCGTGCTGGCGATGCTGATCGGCCTCGCCATCTTCATCGCCATCCAGCTCGTGCTCAACCGCAGCAAGCTCGGCCTGCTGATCCGCGCCGGAGTCGAGAACCGCGAGATGGTCGAGGCGCTCGGCTACCGTATCCGCCGCCTGTTCCTCGGCGTGTTCATGACGGGCTCCGCGCTGGCCGGCCTCGGCGGCGTGATGTGGGCGCTCTATCGCGAGCAGGTGCACGCCTCGATGAGCGACGACCTCACCGTCTTGATCTTCATCGTCGTCATCATCGGCGGCCTGGGGTCGATCGGCGGCTGCTTCATCGGCGCCATCCTGGTGGCGATGGTGGCCAATTACGGTGGCTTCCTGGTGCCGAAGCTCGCCCTCGTTTCCAACATCCTGCTGATGGTCGCGATTCTGATGTGGCGGCCACGCGGCCTCTATGCGGTGACCAGCCGATGATGATCCTGTCAGGCGATCCGCCGAAGAGCCGTGTGCTCACGCTCGTTCTCGTCCTCATCATCCTGGCGCTGGCGGCGACGCCGTTCCTGTTTCCGGGCGCGAAGGCGCTGAACGTCGCGGCCAAGATCTGCGTGTTCGCCGCGCTGGTCGCCTCCTACGACCTTCTGCTCGGCTACACCGGCACGGTGTCGTTCGCCCACACCATGTTCTACGGGATCGGCAGCTACGCGATCGCGATCGCTCTGTACGGGATGGGGCCGAACTGGGCCGCGGTCGCGACCGGCATCGTCACCGGCTTGCCGCTGGCCGCCCTGCTCGCGCTGGCGATCGGCCTGTTCTCGCTGCGGGTGGCCGCGATCTTCTTCGCGATGATCACGCTCGCCGTCGCATCCGCCTTCCAGGTGTTGGCCTCGCAATTGTCCTGGCTCACCGGCGGTGAGGACGGACGCAGCTTCCGGCTGCCGGAACTGCTCCGGCCTGGCACGGTCCTGATCCCCAAGGACATGTTCGGCGTCGAGATCAACGGCCGCATCCTGACCTATTACCTCGTGTTCGCCGGCTCCGCGCTGATGATCCTGGCTCTGCTACGCGTCGTGAACTCGCCGTTCGGGCGGGTGCTGCAGGCGATCCGCGAAAATCGTTTCCGTGCCGAGGCGCTCGGCTTCCGCACCGTGTTCCACCTGACCTATGCCAACTGCCTCGCCGCCCTGGTTGCCGCCAGCGCCGGCATTCTGAACGCGCTGTGGCTGCGCTATGCCGGTCCCGATACCTCGCTCAGCTTCTCGATCATGCTGGATATCCTGCTGATGGTGGTGATCGGCGGCATGGGCACGATCTACGGCGCGGTCATCGGGGCCACGATCTTCATCCTCGCCCAGAACTATCTGCAATCGCTGATGGGCGTCGCTTCCAACGCGGCGGGCGAAGCCGGCCTGCCGCTGCTGCCGGGGCTTTTGCATCCGGACCGCTGGCTGCTGTGGCTCGGGCTGCTGTTCATCGCCAGCGTCTATTTCTTTCCGACAGGCGTGGTCGGACGGCTGCGCCACGGCGGCGGCAAGAAGAGCGCTGCCTCATCGCATTAAGCGATGATTCATGATGCAGCGCGCCGTTTGCAGCGCCCGCCGCACAACCGGCGCGCGATGCAAGCGAAGCTGCATACCGACGTCATCACGCAACCGGATTAACACTCAGGTAACTGGTTTTCCTAAGGTTTGCGCCATTTGTGCGGTGTATTCCTGTCCTTCCAGGGAGGGGGAATGCGCCAGGTCTTTTCAACGCTAGCCGCCGGAATGTCTCTCGCCGCGAGGAACGGCTGGGAGACCTTGGCGCGGCGTGGCCCCGTCCTGTGGCTGACCTTGTGCGGCGTGTTTCTGGTCGCGGGAATCTTCGTCGTCACGGCCATGGCCGTCGGCGAATTCCGTGAACGGACCCTCGTCAACCGCGAGCGCGAGCTCGAGAACACGGTAAAGCTGATCGCGCGACATTTCGATCAGCAATTCGAGGATTCCGACGTCGTCGCGGCCGACCTGATCGGACAGATGAACCTGGCGGAGATCACCTCGCCTGCGGCGTTCCGCGAGCGCATGTCCGGGCCTGCGGCCAACCAGATGCTGCGCGGCAAGATCAGCTCCGTGTCGTATCTCGGAGACATCGCGATCTACGATGCCGAGGGCGAGCTGATCAGCTGGTCGCGAGCCCAGCCGCTGCCTAGGATCAACGTGTCCTCGCGCGGCTATTTCCAGACGTTCAAATCCAATCCGGCGTCGGAGCCGATCATCCTGGAATCGGTCCGCAGCTTCATCATCAACAAGTGGACCACGATCGTCGCACGTCGCTTGAACGGCGCCGACGGCACCTTCCTCGGCGCGATGGTCCGGCGGATCGATCCGGACAGCTACCGCAACTATTTCGCCTCCGTCGCCCTCGGCGAGGGTACGGCCATCTCCCTGTTCGACCGCGAAGGCAAGATGCTGGCGCGTCATCCGCATCGCGAAGAGCTGATCGGGCGGAACTTCAGGGACGCGCCCCTGATGCAGAAGGTGCTGGCCCAAGGCGGTCAGCAGACGCTCCGCGTCAAGAGTCCCGTCGACGGCGAGGACCGACTCGGCTCGGCCGCATCGCTGAGGCACTTCCCGCTGGTCATCGTCGCCACCAACACCTCAGCGGCCGCGCTCTCGGACTGGCGCCAGCAAACCGGCTTCCTGGTGACGACCGCTGCGTTCTCCGCCGCAATCATCGCACTGATCCTCTATCTGATCATCCGGCAGATCAACCGGCAGAACCGTGAGGCCCAGCAGCGGATCGAAGCGGAGCGGCTGCGGCTCGACACCGCCCTCAACAACATGTCGCAAGGGCTGATCCTGTACGACGCGAGCGGCACCATCGTCACCTGCAACCGCCGCTACGCCGACATGTTCGGCCTGTCCCACGACGTCATCAAGCCGGGCTGCCATATCCGCGAGGCGATGTACCACCGCAAGGAACGCGGCGCATTCGACGGTGACGTCGAGGCGTTCTGCGCCGACGTCATGCGGATCGTCGCCGAAGGCACGGTCTCGACGAGAACGCATCAGCTCGCCAACGGCCGCGCCTTCCAGGTCATCAACACGCCGCTGGCGCAGGGCGGCTGGGTCGCAACGATCGAGGAGATCACCGAGCAGCGCAATCTGGCGCAGGAGCGCGACCGCAACTACACCTTCCTGCGCGAGATCATCGACCATATCCCGTCACGGATCACCGTGAAGGACGCCCGCACGCGGCGCTACCTGCTGGCCAACCAAGTGGCCGAGCAAGAACTCGGCGCGACCACCGCGACCATCGTCGGCAAGACCGCATTCGATCTCTATCCGGCAGACACCGCCGGGATCATCACCCGCGACGACGACAAGCTGCTGCAATCGCCGGACGGGCTGTTCCTGGACGAGCACGTGTGGACCACGCCGAGCATCGGACGGCGCTACATCACGTCCACCCGGATCGGCATCCGCGACGGTTCCGGCGAGCCGCGCTACATCATCAACGTCGTCGAGGACGTCACCGAGCGGCGGCGCGATCACGAGAAGATCGCGCATATGGCGCATTACGACGCGCTGACCGACCTGCCGAACCGGACCCTGTTCCGCGAGCAGATCGAATGCGAGCTGGAGAAGGTCGCCGAAGGCGGCCAGTTCGCGCTGCTCTACATCGACGTCGACGAGTTCAAGGGGATCAACGATTCGCTCGGCCATCACGTCGGCGACGAGCTGCTGAAGGCGATTGCCGGCCGTCTGCGCGACTGTCTCAAGCAGGGCGATTTGATCGCGCGGCTTGGGGGCGACGAGTTCGCCGTGATCCAGACCGACATCGGGTCCCCCGCCGACGTGCTGTCCTTCGTCAAGCGGATCTACCAGGCGATCCGGCAGCCCTATCATTGCCTCGGCCACCAGCTCTCCACCGACGCCAGCATCGGCATCGCGCTGGCGCCGCAGGACGGCACCGATCTCGATCAGCTGGTCAAGAACGCCGACCTCGCGATGTACGGGGCCAAGGCCGAGGGGCGGCGCACCCACCGCTTCTTCGAGCCGGCGATGGATGCCTGCGCCAAGGCACGCCTCAGCATGGAGCAGGATCTGCGCCAGGCCCTCGTCGATGGCGGCTTCGAGATCCACTATCAACCGCTGGTCGACCTGCGCTCGGGCGAAGTCTCCGGCTGCGAGGCGCTGCTGCGCTGGCGGCATCCCCAGCGCGGCATGGTGTCGCCGGCGGAGTTCATTCCGGTCGCCGAGGACACCGGCCTCATCACGGAGCTCGGCGACTGGGTGCTGCGCACCGCCTGCAACGAGGCCGCGACCTGGCCGGCGCATGTGCGCCTCGCGGTCAACGTCTCGCCGGTGCAGCTCAAATGCGACACGCTGGCGCTGCGGATCGCCGGTGCGCTCGCCGCCTCCGGGCTGGACCCGCGCCGGCTCGAACTCGAGATCACCGAAGCCGTGCTGATCCGCGACGACGAGGCGGCGCTCTCGATCCTGCATCAGCTCCGTTCGATCGGCGTGCGCATCGCGCTCGACGATTTCGGCACCGGCTATTCCTCGCTGAGCTATCTGAAGCGCTTCCCGTTCGACAAGATCAAGATCGACCGCTGCTTCGTCGCGGACATCGCGGAGGCGAGCGGCTCACCGGTCATCGTGCAGGCGGTGGTGAACATCGCCGCCGCCAGCAACATGACCACGGTCGCCGAGGGCGTCGAGACCGAGGCGCAGCGCGAGATGCTGCGCACGCTCGGCTGCACGCAAATGCAGGGCTACCTGTTCAGCGCGCCGAAGCCGGCCACTGAAGTGCGAAAGCTGTTCGGTGCCGGCGATGCCGCGCCGGTGGCGGCGGTGGCCTGATGGCGAAGCCGCGCAAGACCGCCGATGTGGCGGATTCCTACGCGGTGCGCCTGATGCAGCACCTCGTGGTGCCCACTTTCGTGATCGACCCGAAGCGCCGCGTCGTGATCTGGAACAGGGCCTGCGAGCGGCTGACCGGCGTCGCGGCGTCCGAGGTGATCGGCACCAGCAAGCACTGGCAGGCGTTCTACTCGACCAGACGTCCCTGCCTTGCCGACCTCGTCGCGCTTGACCGTCCCGAGCAGCTGCCGGAATACTATTCGGAATATGCCGCGCGCGGCCATAACGGCCTCGGCTTCTCCGCGGAGAACTGGTGCGTGATGCCCAAGCTCGGCAGCCAGCTCTATCTCGCCATCGACGCCGGCCCGATCCACGACGAGGCCGGCCGCCTGATCGCGGTGGTGGAGACGCTGCGCGACCTCACCGACCAGAAGCGCGCCGAAATGGCGCTGAAGGAGCTCGCCACCAAGGACGGGCTCACCGGCCTGTCGAACCGCCGCGCCTTCGACCAGATGCTGACGGGCGAATGGGCCCGCGCCCAGCGCACGCAGAAGCCGCTGGCGCTGCTGTTCGCCGACGTCGATCATTTCAAGCTGTTCAACGACCATCACGGCCACCAGAGCGGCGACGAGTGCCTGCGCGCGGTCGCCGGCGTCATCAGCCGGCACGCCGTGCGCCCGCTCGACCTTGCCAGCCGCTATGGCGGCGAGGAGTTCGCGCTGATCCTGCCGGACATGGATTGCGACACCGCCTGTATCGTTGCCGAGGAGATCCGCTGCGCCGTCATGGCCTTGGCGATCGTGCACGGCGCCGCTGATGGAGGCGACCACGTCACGCTCAGCGTCGGCGTCGCCAGCCACATTCCCACCGGCGCCGATGGCGGCCCCGACCGGCTGCTCGGCGCCGCCGATGAGGCGCTCTATGTCGCCAAGCGGCTCGGCCGCAACCGCGTCATCTGCGCCGAACGGGTTCTGGCCGAGTTCGCCGCCCTCGGCCGGGAAGCCGCGGCAATTCCGGCACCATTCCGGCGCAAAACGGCTTGAGTCCGGTCCGGCGAGAACCGGTTGCCCGCCCCCCGCCAATCGGCTAATGAACGTCGACTAGCACCCGTAGCTCAGCTGGATAGAGCGTTGCCCTCCGAAGGCAAAGGTCACACGTTCGAATCGTGTCGGGTGCGCCAAAACCCCTGATTGCCTTCCACCATACGCTCCGACTCATGGAAGGAAGGCCAGCCGCTGCGCGAAACGCACGGAAACGGCGGCGTTCACGGTGCAGACGTTCGAATCGCTTTCGGTTGGTTTGTTGTTTCCCGTTGCGCAGCGATCGTGTCGGGGTCCGCGGACGGCAATCATGCGCTCGTTCTGAAGCGCTGCGCCCATCGTTCTAGATTTCTCTTGTTTCGGATATCAACCGAAGGGAGGTTCTCGATGTTCACTTGCACGCCGGCCGACGAATTCTCCGAGCCCGATTTCGGCTGCATTTGCCACAGCCCGGTCTTCGCGCGGCTGAACGCGCTGGTCGAGCGGAAATTTTCGCGCCGATCCTTCCTGAGCCGTTTCACCGCGGCCGGGGCGGCATTGGCATTCTGGCCGCAGAAAGCGTTCGCGGGCATTCCCGCGGCACCCGAAAAGCCGATCGCGTTCACGAACATCAAGCTGTTCGACGGAAAATCGAACAAGCTCGCGGAAGGCAAGCGGGTTGTCGTAGAGGGCAATCAGATCAAAAGCGTCGAAGCGGCGACGACTCCGCTTTCCGACGGCATCGACGTGATAGACGGCGGCGGACGGACCCTGATGCCGGGATTGATCGACTGCCATTGGCATACGACCATGGCCGCCATATCCATGGTGGATTTGCTGACCGCCGACGTCGGGTATATCAACCTTGTTGCCGCGGAAGAGGCGAACAAGACACTAATGCGCGGCTTCACCAGCGTCCGCGACATGGCCGGCCCATCCTTCGGGCTGAAGCGCGCCATCGACAGCGGCGTTAACCCAGGTCCGCGCATTTGGCCGTCAGGCGCCATGATCTCGCAGAC
>JAEYTQ010000599.1 GCA_023433965.1 Pseudomonadota bacterium
CGACCTGCTGACCCGCCTCGATGGGCGCACGCACCGGCCCATTATAGACGATGCGCGCAATCAGCTTGTCGCTGCCGTTCTTGTGCACCATCACCTTCACGGGTGTCCGGGCGACGAGCTTGACCGACCGGCTCTCGCCGCCGAACACCTTGGCGTAGCCGACGGGCTGCTCGGCTGCCATGAGGGTGCGGGTTTCGAAATTGCGAAACCCCCATTCCAGCATCTTCTTGGCTTCGGTGGCGCGATCGTCGGCATCGTCGAGTCCGTTGACGACGACGATCAGGCGCGTGCCGTTCTGCACGGCCGAGCCGACCATGCCGTAGCCGCCTTCCTTGGTGTAGCCGGTCTTGAGGCCATCGGCGCCTTCGAGCGAGTTCAGCAGCGGATTGCGGTTGAACTGGCGGATCTTGTTCCAGGTGAACTCCTTCTCGCCGAACAGTTTGTAGAAGTCCGGATAGTCGAGGATGATATGCCGGGCGAGGATGCCGAGCTCGCGCACGGTCATCTTGTTGGCGGGATCAGGCAGCCCGTTCGAGTTGCCGAAAGTCGACTTGGTCATGCCGAGCTCGCGGGCGCGCTTGGTCATGAAATCGGCTGCGAAGATCCGCTCGTTCCCGGCCATGGCTTCGGCGAGCGCGATGCAGGCGTCGTTGCCGCTCTGGATGATCGCGCCGTGCAGGAGGTCGTTGACCGAGACCTTGCTGTTGATGGCCGCGAACATGGTCGAGCCGCCCGAGGGTGCCCCGCCCCGGCGCCATGCGTTCTCGCTGATCCGGTACTCGTCGGTCAGCTTGATGTCGCCCTTCTTGATCGCATTGAAGACGACCTCTGCGGTCATCAGTTTCATCATGCTCGAGGGGGCGCGCAGCTCGTCGGCGTTCTTCTCGAACAGCACGCTGCCGGACGAGGCCTCGATCAGGATCGCGGTCGGGGCATCGCCATCGAAGCCGGTGTCTTCCGCCTTCTTGGCGCCCTGGACGCTCTGGTTGGCGGCATACAGCGCCCCGCCCCAGCCGATGCCTGCCACGAGAACCGCTGCCACCAGAACCGCCGCAATAAGCCCGCGCGCGAGCGTTCCGGCGGTGAGCCGGTTGCGACGAAACAGGGGAAGACGAAGTGCCATGGCGAAGCCCTGAGAGACGCGTCTTTAACAGCTGGAACAGATGCTAACAACACGCGGTTGGACGCCCGTCGCCGAGATTGCACGATTCTCGCCGCGCCCCTATCGTGGCGCCTCATGTTTCTCGACCAAACCCCTGAAACAAGGCGGAAAAGCGAATGTCCTCAACCCGCATGATCAAGGCCAACGGGATCGAGCTCTTCGTCCGCGAAGCCGGCCAGGGTCCCCTGGTGGTGCTGTGCCATGGCTGGCCGGAGCTGTCCTACTCCTGGCGCCACCAGATCGCCGCGCTCGCCGCGGCCGGATTTCACGTCGTCGCCCCCGACATGCGCGGCTTCGGCCAGAGCGCGGCGCCTGCGGACGTTACCGCCTACTCGATATTCGACACGGTCGGCGACGTGGTCGGCCTCGTCCAAGCGCTGGGCGAAACCAAGGCGATGGTGGTCGGTCACGATTGGGGAGCACCGGTCGCCTGGCATGCGGCACTGTTTCGACCCGACATCTTCACGGCCGTCGCAGGCCTGAGCGTGCCGCCGCCGTTCCGCGGCCGCGGCAAGCCGCTCGATCTGCTCCGCCAGGGCGGCGTCACCAATTTCTACTGGCAGTATTTCCAGACACCCGGCGTCGCCGAGGCCGAACTCGAGCGCGACGTCGCCCGCACCATGCGCGTCGTCCTCGGCGGACGGGGCCTCGCCGATCCGACCGCCGCCATGTTCGTGCAGGAGGGCAAGGGCTTTCTCGGCCATGCGGGCGCCGAGGAGCCGCTGCCCGGCTGGCTCAGCGAGGCCGACCTCGCCTATTTCACCGAAAGCTTCCGCAAGTCAGGCTTCCGCGGCGGGCTGAACTGGTATCGCAATATCGACCGCAATTGGGAGCTGACGGCGCCCTGGCAGGATGCGCAGATCCGTCAGCCTTCGCTGTTCATCGCGGGTTCGCAGGACGCGGTCATCACCGGCCTGATCGGGGCCAAACGCGTCAACGAGCTCGAGCGCGTGCTGCCCAATCTGAAGCAAAAACTGATCCTCGACGGCGCCGGCCACTGGGTGCAGCAGGAGCGGCCCGAGGAGGTGAACGCGGCGTTGGTGACGTTCCTGAAGGAAAGCGCGGCTCAGTAGAGGCCGCGGCCGCTCAGGATGCTGCGGGCCTCGGCCGCGCCGTCCGAGGCGTAGGCGGCGGACGGAGCGCTCTCGGTCGCATAGCGGCCGTCCTCGTCATAGGACACGGCACGGGCGTTCTGGAGCGCCCGTCCCCGGCTGCGGCTCGAGGCCGACATCTCCGAGGCCGCATTGAGCGAGGCCATATCGGCAGAGCTGTTGCCGAGATTGTAGGGGCGCCCCTCGGGCATCGGCACATCGCCGCGAATGGCGCCGCGGGTCGATGACGACAGCTCCGGCACGAAGGGCTTGGCCGAGGCGACCCGGACCATCGAGGGAGACGGCGCCGGAACGCCGGTGCGCAGGGTCGCCAGGAGCTGGCGGTCGTCGGAGCCTTCGAGCGGCGCCCGGCCGACATATTCGACGCGAACCTTGGCGACGCCATTGCCTTTGAATTCAAGCAGTTCGGCGGCCTTGTTCGAGACGTCGATGAGGCGGTTGCCGTGATAGGGCCCGCGGTCGTTGACGCGAACGATCAGCGACTTGCCGTTCGAGATGTTGGTCACCCGCGCGTAGGACGGCATCGGCAGGGTGGGATGCGCCGCGGTCAACGAGGTCATGTCGAACACCTCGCCATTGGCGGTCAAGCGGCCGTGGAAGCTGTCGCCGTACCAGGAGGCCATGCCCTCGGCGCGGTAGTTGACGTCCTCCTCCGGCACGTAGGTCCGGCCCGCCACGACATAGGGCTTGCCGACGCGGTAGGTGCCGCCGCCCTTCGGGAC
>JAEYTQ010000624.1 GCA_023433965.1 Pseudomonadota bacterium
CAATACGATCGACAGCCTCAACGCGGCGGCGACCACGAATACGCTCAGCAACGTGATGAAGGGCCAGCTCATCGTGCGATCATCGCAGGAACGCCGCCATATCAGCCGACCACATCGGATGCGGCGGGCACTTCATCCTCGACCGCGCTGCGCCAGCCCGGCCCCGCAAGCGCGATGAACTTTGCCGCCAGCCTGACGATCATCATCGCGAAAAAGATGACGAAACAAACATAGACGATGTCCAGCCGCCATTGCAGCGCCGCGGTCTGCTCCCGCCACAGGAACATCACGTAATCGACGATGGTCGGGAATGCGAGTGCGAAGAGAAGGCCGAACAAGCCGGTCTGCAGCAGGCCGGCGACACGGCGGCCTTGCGGCCCAAGCCTTTCCCACAGGATGTCGAAACCGACATGATCGCTGTCACGATTGACGAACGCGTCGGTCAGGAACATGCACCAGATGAACACGATCATGGCGAGTTCATCGGACCAGGCGATCGGCGCGGAGAACACGTAGCGGGCGGTGATGCCCGCGAGATAGATCGCGAAGATTGCGAAGAACATTGCCGTCGTCACCCATTCCGCAACCTTGCGGAAGCGGGTGACGATGGTGTCGAACCGGGCGGCCACGCCGCCTACTTCGTGTCGGCGATACGCTGCAGCAATCCCGGCTGCCACTTCTGCGACAACCCGGCATCCGCGTAATGCTTGTCGACCGAGGCCTTGAAGGCGGCGAGATCGGGTTCGGTAATCTTCAACCCGGCCTTCTTGAAGAACTCGATGATCTCAACCTCGTCCTGCCGCCGGCCCTTGTCGTTGAACTCAGCGGCGGTGCGGGCATGCTTGCGCATCACCTCCTGCTGCGCCGGCGTCAGCTTGTCCCAGACTGGCTTCGCAATTGCGAAGGCAACCGGCTGGACCAGATGGTTGGTCATGACGAATTGCTGGGAGACTTCGTGCAGATTGTTGTAGCGCGCGAGCGCGATCGGATTTTCCTGCCCGTCGATCGCGCCGCTCTTCATCGCCAGATACACTTCCGGCATCGCCATCGGTGTCGGCGTAACGCCGAGCCCGCGGCCGATCGCATTCCAGTTGCCGCCCGCCGGCATCCGCAGCTTGACACCGGCAAGATCGGCCGGGGTCTTCACCTCGCGGAATTGCCGCAGGTTGACCTGCCGTGTTCCGAGATAGATGAAGTCGATGATCTGGATGCCCATCTTCGACGCCACCGCGGCGATGTATTCCTTGCCGATCGGGCCGTCCATGACCTTGCGCATATGATCGTAGTCGCGGAACACGTAGCCGCCCGAGAACACGCCATATTCCGGAAGCTGCTGCTCGATCTCGAACGTGGTCATCGTGCTCATTTCGAGATTGCCGCGCTGGATCGCGGGCAATTCCGTCCCCTGCCGGAATAGCGAGGAATTCGGATGCACCGAGATCGCGATCTGTCCAGGCAGATCCTTCTCGACATTTTCCTTGAACTGATAGAGCGAGCGCGCGAGCCAGTCCTGCTCTGCGCCGGCGGTCGAGATGCGAAACTGGATCGGCTGACTCTGTGCGAAAGCCAGGCCCGGCATCGAAAGCGTAAACGCGGCCGCAGCCGCAATCATGGTCCGTCTGGTGATCATGTCGACACTCCCCTGTGTTGCGCCGTTCACCCGATCAGCGGCTCCTGAATCGTCACCGATAGCTTGCCGATGCTCTCGATCTCCGCGTCGACGCGGTCGCCGACCGAAAGGAATGTCTGTTTCGGCGCGCCGACCCCGGCCGGCGTACCGGTCATCACCACGTCGCCCGGATCGAGCGTCATGATCGCCGAAAGAATTTCGATCTGCTCGGCGATCGAGAAGATCATGTCGGTGGTGCGGCCGTCCTGCTTGACCTCGCCGTTCACCGAAAGCTTCAGGCCGATATTGTGCGGATCGGCGATGGCGGACGCGGGAACGAAGCGCGGGCCCATCGGGCCGCAGGTGTCGTGGGCTTTGCCCGCCACCCAGTCGAGCTTGTAGAAGGTGTCCGGCGCGCGGTTGTGGTCGCGGGCGGAGAAATCGATGCCGACGGTGTATCCGGCGACATAGGACAGCGCATCTGCCGCCTTTACCGCTCGCGCCTTGCGGCCGATCACGGCGGCCAGTTCGACTTCCCAGTCAAACGCCTTGGTCCCGATCGGCATGTGAACGGTCGCGCCCTCTCCCACCACCGCGTTACGCGGCGGCTTGAAGAAGAAGAACAGCCGCTGCGCCTCCTTGCGCGTGTCGGGGACGCCCATCTCCTTGATGTGGTCGTAATAATTGGCACCCGCGCACAGCACCTTGCCGGGATAGAGCAGCGGCGCGAGCCGCGGTGCATCCGACACGACGCGGTCTTCGGCGCTCACCTGACTTGCCGCCCGGTCGAGCGCCGCGCGCGAGCGCTCCCAGTCCGCAAAAAGGTCGATCACGGCCGGAACGTCTGAGAGGCCGACACGAGCGAGCGACGGCTCCAGCCGGTACAACGCGCCTTCGACTTCGATGCAGCCGAGCGGTGCCTCCAGCATCACGGTTGCGAGCGACCAGGTCACGGCATCGGCCCCTGTTGCCATCGGGTGATCCAGAATTTATAAAATCGAGTGGAGCAAGATTTATAAAATCTGTCAAACCCGAATCCGGAACGGCCGCAGATGCAGGATCCGATGCTCCCCTTCGCGCTCGAGCCGCGCTCGGAAGCCGAGCGCGCCTATCTGGTATTGCGGCGCGAGCTTCTGAATGGCGAATGGCTGCCGAACGAACGCTTGCGGCCGCAGATCTTGCAGCAGCGCCATGCGCTTGGACTAACGCCGATACGCGAAGCATTGATGCGACTCGCGGTCGACGGGCTGGTGAAGGGAGAGTCGCAGCGCGGGTTTCGCGCCCGC
>JAEYTQ010000674.1 GCA_023433965.1 Pseudomonadota bacterium
ACCAGCGAGTGCTCGGCGTCGTCGTCCGGCTTGTTGTTCTGCCATACGCGCACCCGTTCGAGCCGCACGATGGCCGACTTGTCGTCCTTGGACAACGCAACGCCAATGCCGCCGCCGTCGCAGTCGACGCCGCAGCCGAGACGCACCTCGCCGCCGCCCGCAGTGAACACGACGTGGTTGCAGGAGCCGCTGGAGTCGAAATCGCCGCTACGATGACGGTAGCGGAAGCCGAGGCGGAAGGAGCTGTGCAGCTCCTTGTCCTCGGGATCGACCTCCGCCGAGATCAGCAGCTTCATCGCGGCGACCTTCTGCTTCGGGTGCCGCGCCAGATGGTCGGCATCGTAGCGGCGGACGAAGCAGGCATAGGCCTTGTTGCCGGGCCGGCTCCCATACATCCGCGTATTGAAGGTCTCGGTTTCGCCCTTGCCGGCCTCGCGGATGTCCTCTCCGTCCTCGGCGCGGGCGACGCTGGTCAACACAGACAAGGTAAGGGCAGCAAGGATGACGAGTTTCATGAAGGCCTCGCGCGCAGAACCAAATTTTGCAGCAGCAGGACAAAGCTGCTGACGGTTAGACACAGAACTGGTGCCACTCGTTCAACGGTCGCAAGCGGTTCGTCGGCCATCGTTCGGGGAATTCGCGCTAGTGGCTTCACGTCGCGCCTTAGTCACTGATGGGATCAAGAAGGTTCATCCGGTGGAGCGGGCAGCCCCCTTTCGGAACTCGACGCCAGCAATCGCAGCGACATTGTCTCGTTTCGTCAATGTGGTAGCCTTCACAGACGATCGCCTTCGGCGGTCGTAAGCTGGGGCTGCCTTGTCAGCATGTGGAGTCCCCTGCAATGGGCGAAATTCGCAGCTTCAAATCCGGCAATCATGATGAGCCGCCTCCGCACGGCTCGATGCCTCGTCGCCTCGCAGCGATCATTGTCGGTGATATTGCCTCGTACAGCCGCATCATGCAGGCCGATGAGGAGGGGACGCATGTTCGCGTCAAGCGGATCGAGCGGGATATCATCTATCCCAGCATCGCCGAGCATCATGGAACGCTGGTGAAGACGACAGGCGATGGTTTCATCGCCATCTTCGACAGCCCTGTCGAGGCCGTTCGATGCAGCATCGTCATCCAGCAGAACCTCATCGGCCGCAACGCCTCGCTTCCCAGACATTCGCGGCTCGAATACCGGATCGGCGTCAATCTCGGTGACGTGATCGTGGAGCCGGACGACGTCTACGGCGACGGTGTCAACATCGCCACACGCATTGAAGGCATTGCCGAGCCCGGTCAGGTCTATATCTCCGGCGCGATCTACGAGCAGATCAAGCACAAGGTGGTCTGCGGCTATGAGTCGCTCGGCGACCGCAAGGTCAAGAACATCACTGATCCGGTGCGCGTCTATCGCGTGCTGCCGGATGCGGACGCTGTCGGCAAAACGAGAAGCCGGCGCGAGAACGCGCTGATCTTTTTGCTGGCCACCACAATCCTGATGATGGCCACCGGCGTGCTCTGGTATTTGCTGGCGCAGCCCGGCAGGATGGGCGAGCAGGCCGCCGCGCCGCCGGCCGCTCCGGCCGCGTCACCGATTCCTCAAGCCTTGCCGAGCGAGGCGGCGACGCAGACGCCGCAACCGTCTCCGACATTGGCTTCGTCGCCTCCGCCGCCGGTCCCGACCCCCAGCCCGTCGGCAACGCCGCTTCGCGAGCCCGAAATGATCGCCATCCGCGGCGGCAGTTTCGCGATGGGAAGCAACGATGACCCGACTGAACGCCCCGTCCACCAGGTTGCCATCAAGCCGTTCTCGATCGGAAAATATCCGGTCACGGTGCAGGAGTGGAATGAATGCGCCGCCGCCAAGGCGTGCGGATTCACCGCCACCGGCCAGAACGATGCCCCGGTCAGCAATGTGAGCTGGATCGACGCTCAGCGATATGTTGACTGGCTCGCGCAGGCGACGAAGAAGCCCTACCGGTTGCCGAGCGAAGCCGAATGGGAATATGCGGCACGCGGCGGGACACAGACGAAGTATTGGTGGGGCGACAAGCTCCAGCCGGGCATGGCCGGTTGCAAGGATTGCGGTGAGCTTGCAGCCGAGCAGCCGGCCAAGGTCGGCAGTTTCAAGCCCAATCCCTTCGGGCTTTACGACATGGGCGGCGGCATCGATCAGTGGGTCGCAGACTGCTGGCACAGGACGTATCAGGGCGCGCCGAGCGACGGTTCGGCGTGGACCAGCGCGGACTGCAGCGCTCATGTCCTGCGGTCGGGATCCTGGAAGAACGATTCGAGTTATGTGCGGCCGTCAAACCGCGGTGGATACGACGCCGGCGTTCGTTATCCCACGCATGGCTTCCGCATCGCGCTCAGTCCGTAATACCGGAGTCAATTTGATGAAGATCACCTCCTGTATCGCGCTGGCGGCGGCAATTGCACTGCTTCCGGGCGCGGCCTGCTCGCAAGGCAAACCCGCGCCCAAGGACGCCAAGCTCTATTTCATTACGCCGTATAACGGACAGAAGGTCCGCGGTGGATTTTGGGTCCGGTTCGGACTGCGCAACATGGGTGTGACGCATGCCGGTGACGACTACCACAATGCGGGTCATCATCATCTGCTGATCGACGTGAAAGACCCGATCGATGTCAAGGAGCCGATTCCGCAGGACAAGTCCCATCTGCATTTCGGAGCAGGACAAACCGAAACGCTTCTCGAACTTCCGCCGGGCACGCACACGCTGCAACTGGTGCTCGGCGATGCCAAGCACTATCCGTTCGAACCGCCCGTCGTGTCGGAGAAGATCACGATACGCGTCAGGCCGCCGGCGCCGGTGCGAAGATGATTACCGCAGGCTGGCGTTGATCTTGTCCAGCACCGCCGAGCCCGGGCACAGCGTGTCCGCTTCCAGCGCGTTGAGCGGGGTCTCGACCGTGTTGAGATGCTCGTGCAGGTCCTCTGCATCGGGGTCGACGTAGAGAAGCCCGGTGACGATCTGGCCCTTGGCGGCGTGCCGCGCCAGGAAGGTCTGGGCGCCCAGCCGGTCGTGCGGATCGTAGTCCGCGTCGATCTTGCGCAGCGCGATCTTGCTGCCGTCGTGCTGCTCGACCATCTGCACCGTGCCCGGCGCGTAGTCCACCGCAATGGGATCACGGCCGACCAGCACGTCGAGCCGGTTCACCGCGTCATTGTGCTCGCGGACATAGTCGAAGCTCTTGGTCGAGCCGGCATGGTTGTTGAAGGCGATGCAGGGGCTGATGACGTCGATGAAGGCCGCGCCCTTGTGCCGGATCGCCGCGGCGATCAGCGGCACCAGCTGGGTCTTGTCGCCGGAGAAGCTGCGTGCGACGAAGGTGGCGCCGAGCTGCAGCGCGATCGCGACGAGATCGATGGCGTTGTCGGTGTTGGTGACGCCCTTCTTGCTCTTGGAGCCGCGGTCGGCGGTCGCCGAGAACTGACCCTTGGTCAGGCCGTAGACACCGTTGTTTTCGACGATGTAGGTCATGTTGACGCCGCGCCGGATCGAATGCGCGAACTGGCCGAAGCCGATCGAGGCGGAATCGCCGTCGCCGGAGACGCCGAGATAGATCAGATCGCGGTTGGCGAGGTTCGCGCCCGTGAGCACGCTCGGCATGCGGCCGTGCACGGAGTTGAAGCCGTGCGAATTGCCGAGGAAATAGTCCGGCGTCTTCGACGAGCAGCCGATGCCGGAGATCTTCGCCACCCGGTGCGGCTCGATCGACAGCTCGTAGCAGGCCTCGATGATGGAGGCCGTGATCGAATCGTGGCCGCAGCCCGCGCACAGCGTCGAGATCTTGCCCTCGTAGTCGCGATGCGTGTAGCCGAGCGCGTTCTTCTTCAGGCCAGGATGATGGAATTTTGGTTTTG
The DNA here is from genome assembly GCA_023433965.1 of Pseudomonadota bacterium. GTDB lineage: Bacteria > Pseudomonadota > Alphaproteobacteria > Rhizobiales > Xanthobacteraceae > Bradyrhizobium. The sequence goes on from JAEYTQ010000674.1 coordinate 3,875, forward strand.
CGATGTAGGTCATGACACGGCCTTGCGGAGCGGGGTCACCTTGAGGTGATCCTGGTGGGCGCCAATGGCCTTGGCGATGAAGCGGGCGGTGATCGGCGTGCCGTCATAGTGCACGATCGGCACGAGACGGACCGGGTC
>JAEYTQ010000033.1 GCA_023433965.1 Pseudomonadota bacterium
CACGGCGGATATGCTGGTGGTCGTTGCACAGCATCATCGCGTAGACCAGCACGAGATACACCGCGATCAGCGCGTCCCAGCCGAGCAGGAGCCGTGTCACCAGCCGGTAGGTCCCCGGCAACAGCAGGCAGACCAGGATGCCGACAGTGAGTGCGATGAAGGTCCGCGGCCGCGCATAGATCAGTCGTACCGGCCGCGACATCTGCCGGAAGCGGACGAGGACGGGATCCTCTCTGCCGCCGGCCATCGGCGCGCGTCAGTTCTTCCGCTCGGCGACGAAGCGCGCCGCGGCCTGCAGCACGGCGGCGCGATCGCCGAAGATCGACACGGCGCTGTCGGCACGCGCGAGCAGATCGCGCACGCGCTGCTTGGCACCTTCGATGCCGAGCTGGGTGACGAAGGTGGTCTTGCCGAGAGCGGCATCGGCGCCGGCCGGCTTGCCGAGCGCGGCCGCATCGCCCTCGACGTCGAGCAGATCGTCGGCGATCTGGAAGGCTTCGCCGAGCGCGCGGCCGTAATCGTCGAGCGCCTGATATTCCGCCTTCGAGGCTTGGCCGAGGATCGCGCCGGCGATGCAGCCGTAGCGCAGCAGCGCGCCCGTCTTCATCTGCTGAATGCGGGCGACGTCGATCGGCTCGTTGCCGCCGAAACGGCCTTCGCCGGCGAGGTCGAGGATCTGACCGCCGACCATGCCTCCGATGCCGGCGCAGCGTGCCAGCGCACGCGTCAAGAGCAGCCGCACATTGGCGTCACTGTGCACCTCGTCGCGGGTGATGATGTCGAAGGCGAGCGTCAGCAGGCCATCGCCGGCGAGGATCGCAGTGGCGTCATCGGTCTGCTTGTGCAGGGTGGGGCGGCCGCGCCGCAGGTCCGAATTGTCCATGGCCGGCAGATCGTCGTGGATCAGCGAATAGCAGTGGATGCATTCGAGCGCGGCGCCGACGAGCAGGGCCGCCTCGCGCGGCACGCCGAACACGGCGGCGCTCTCGACCACCAGGAACGGCCGCAGGCGCTTGCCGCCGTTGAGGCTCGAATAGCGCATTGCGTCCATCAGTCGCTTGGGCCGGGCGATCTCGTCGTGCAGGATGTCGTCCGACAGCAGGCGCCCGAGCAGGGCCTCGGTGTCGTCAGCGGTCTTGTCCAGACGTTTGGCGAAATCGGACGGGGACGTGCCGGTCATCAAGAGGGGCTCCAGAACTAAAATTCGGCGGGACAATCCTTTATGCGCCCGCCCCAGTCAATCGTTTGGAAGGCCTAAAAAGTGCTGGAAAAGGCCCGAATTATCACAGACTTAATGCTCCAGCCCGTGGCCGTGGTTCAGTTTGCGCCGGAAAGGTCGATTTGCGCATCGTCAAAATCCTGCTGGTCGTGCTCGCGGTCGTGGTCCTCGCGCCCTATGTGATCGCGCCGTTCTACCGCACCGGCCACCCTGTTTCGACGCTGATGGCCTGGCGCAGCTTGCGGGGCGCGCCGATGCAGCGGCAGTGGATCGATCTGCCTGATATGTCGCCTCATCTGCCGCGCGCGGTGGTGGCGGCCGAGGACGCCCATTTCTGTAAACATCACGGCATCGATTGGGGCGCGCTGCGCGAAGCGATCGACGACGCGCGGGAGGACGGCGGCGCCTTCCGCGGCGCCTCCACCATCACCCAGCAGGTCGCGAAAAACCTGTTTCTGTGGCAGGGCCGCGATTACGTCCGCAAGGCGCTCGAATTTCCCCTGGCACTTTGGATCGACCTCGTCCTGCCCAAGCAGCGGATTCTCGAAATCTACCTCAACATCGCCGAGCTCGGTCCGCAGGGGCAATTCGGCGTCGAGGCAGCCAGCACCTACGCCTTCGGCAAATCGGCCGAAAACCTCTCGCCCCGGGAAGCCGCCCTTCTGGCCTCGATCCTGCCCAATCCGGTGAAACGCAGTGCCCGGACTCCGGGGCCGGGTGTCCGGCGGCTCGCGGCCACCTATATGGCGAGGGGGCAGGCGAACTCGCTTGCAACCTGCTGGCGGGAAAATCGCTGATTTTGGGCCGATCCGGGCGTATTTTCCGGTCCAAGAGCCTAGCTTTACGGACGGCCTTCCTCTATAAGCGCGGCCTTGATCGGCATTCAGCTCGCCCCGTATTGCGGGTGCTGAGCCGTCCCTTCGCGGACGATGCCCTGATGACACCAATCCCTAGAGGATGTTGAAATGGCCGTTCCGAGAAGAAAAACCTCGCCGTCGCGCCGTGGCATGCGCCGCTCGGCTGACGCCATCAAGAAGCCGACCTATGTGGAAGACAAGGACTCCGGCGAGCTCCGTCGTCCGCACCATCTCGACCTCAAGACCGGCATGTACAAGGGCCGCCAGGTCCTGAAGAAAAAAGAGTCCTGAAGCCAGGACCTTCTTCAGGCGGGATGTTCGTGCCCGCCTGATTTCGGCCAACCCATGAGATAGACGGTGACGGCGGCGGAGCGAATGCTTCGCCGCTGCATTGTTCTGTCCGGACATCCTGATCGAGAAGGCATCTCGCCGATGGTCGGTTTCCCGCTGCTTCTGATTCCGCTCGCGGTCTACAACATCATCGCCTTCCTGATGCCGACCGTGTCCTTCACGGACGTGCTGTTCAGGGTGCCGATGGTCACGGGCGAAACCTGGCCAGTCACGCTGGCCGATCTCCTGCTTGCACTGGGCGTGGTGCTGCTGCTGCTCGAGGTGGTGAAGGGTGCGCGGCCGGGCTCGAAATTCCTGATGGATCATCTGCTGTCGCTGATCGTGTTCGGCGCGGCCGCCGCCGAATTCGTGATGTGGCCCAAATTCGGCAACTCCACGTTTTTCCTGCTGGTGCTGCTGGCGATGGCGGACTTCTTCGCCGGTATTGCCCAGCGCACGCGCCGCCGCGTCACCTATATCGCCGAGACCACGGTGCCTGCGCCTCGCAAGGCCAAGCGCAAGGCCGAAGCGCCGGACGATGAGGCGGAGGCCGCTTCCAGGTTCGAGCCGGTGATTGCGCCGCAGCCGGCGCCGCCAGCCCCCTCGGCGCAATCCGTTGCCGAATCCGTGTTGATGGATCCTCCAGCGCCCAAGCCGGCGCAGGACGCACCCTCGCCGGAAGTCTCCTCGCCGCAGCTTCAGCCCGGAAACGGCACGCCCTCGCCCGATACGCCTCCGCGCTGAGGCTCACGCCACCAGTCGCGTCCGTAACGCGACGCTTCCCAGGGGTCGCTTGTCGCCATAGGCCGTCCGCGCATCTTCAGACGAGGCGCGGCGGAGGCGGCTGGACTGGGGCGGATATTCGGCATTGGCGATGAGCTGGGTGACGAAGCTCGGATCCGGGCGCGGCAGCGGCGCCTTGTGAACCCAGCGCAAGGTCGGCATCAGCGGTACCAGGGCCGTGCCTGTGCCGTTGTCCGCTGCATCCGGTCGATCAGTACCCAACATCGCATTCACCGTTGATCCGGCGAGATTGTCGCGTTTCGATACGCGGGAGCCGGTGCGTGTCCTGTACTCGCAAGGCCTATGCCGGCCGGGCCGGTTTCGTTCCCCGCGCCCCGAAAACGTGGTTTCCAAATTGTTTATCAACTTTGCCTAGGGTCGGGGGCGAATCTGGCTCTATCCTGTGCCGGCTCAGGACTTCTCCACTGTCCCGAAACGAGGCGATTTTGACCCCTGCACTGCCGCAAGCCTCCGACATCCTGGCCGCGCTCGGTCAGGCCGTGTTCGCCTGGGACATCGCCAGTGACGCCATCGTCTGGGGCGAGCAGGTCAGCGCCGTTTTCCCCGGCATCCCCGCCGAGCGGCTCGCGACCGGCGCCGAATTCGCCAAGCTGATCGAGCCCGCGCAGACGCTGCGGGCCGCCGCTCTGGCGCAGACCTCTGCCGTGCACGGCGCCGACGGCACGCCCTACCGGGTCGAGTACGGCGTCCGCATGAGCGCCTCCGATCCCGTGATCTGGATCGAGGAGACCGGCCGCTGGTTCGCTGGCCCCGACGGCCGCCCCGTGCGCGCGATCGGCTCCGTTCGCATCAACAATGAACGCCACGCCCGCGACGAGGAGCTGACAAAGCTGGCCCGGCTGGATCCGCTGACCGGGGAGCTCAACCGCGCGCATCTGATCGCAGCGCTGGCCGAGGCGATCGAGGAGACGGCGCGCTTCCGCTCGACCGCGGCCTTCATGCTGGTCGGCATCGATCATCTCGCCCGCGTCAACGACGCCTTCGGCTTCGACGTTGCCGACGCGGTGATCCTCGACGTCGCCAAGCGCATTCGCGCGCGGCTGCGCGGCGGCGACGTGCTCGGGCGCTTCTCCGGCAACAAGTTCGGCCTGATCCTGAAGAACTGCACCGTCGACGACATGAACGTCGCCGCCGAGCGCTTCCTCGCCGGCATCCGTGACGAGGTGGTGCCGACGAAATCCGGTCCGGTCTCAGTCACCGCCTCGATCGGCGCGGTCAGCCTGCCACGCTATGCCCGCAATACCGACGAAGCCGTCAACCGCGCCCATGAGACGCTGGACGCCGCCAAGCGCCGCCGCGCCGGCTCGTTCGCGGCCTGGCGCCCGGATGCCGCACGCGACGCGCAGCGCCGGGTCAACATCCGCGTCACCGACGAGATCGTCACGGCGCTCAACGAGCGGCGCATCAGGCTCGCCTACGAGCCCGTGGTCTCGGCCGTCTCGCGCGAGCGCGCGTTCCACGAATGCCTGGTGCGGATGGACCAGGGCGACGGCCAGGTGCTGCTCGCCCCCGACATCGTGCCGGTCGCCGAACGGCTCGGCCTGATCCGCCTGGTCGATCACCGCGTGCTTGAGCTGGTGGTCGCCGAGCTCGCGGCTGCGCCCGACATCTGCCTCAGCCTCAACATCTCGCCGGACACCACCATGGATCCGGATTGGTGGGCGGGAATCGAATCGCTGATGCTGGCCCATCCCGGCGTTGCCGAGCGGCTGATCGTCGAGATCACCGAGACGGTCGCGATCCAGGACATCGACGATGTCCGTGCCTTCGTCAGCCGGCTCAAGCATTTCGGCAGCCGCATCGCCATCGACGATTTCGGCGCCGGCTACACCTCGTTCCGGAACCTGCGCAAGCTCGGCGTCGACATTGTGAAGATCGACGGTGCCTTCGTGCAGAACATCACCCATTCCGCCGACGACCGCGCCTTCGTGCAGACCCTGATCGATCTCGCCCGCCGCCTCGACATCAAGACCGTGGCCGAATGGGTGCAGGACGAAGAGGCC
>JAEYTQ010000052.1 GCA_023433965.1 Pseudomonadota bacterium
GATGTACATCGTCCAGTTCCAGGACCCCGCGCGCGAGCCGGACAGGATCTTCGGCAGCCGGGTCGAACAGACCTTCGATGCCTTCATGCGCAAGCCGCTGCCGCGGCCGGCGGTGAAGCCGGACGAGCCGCCGGTCGCCGGCGTCGGCGCCTCGTCAAAGACCAATCTCGCCTTTCCGCAGATGATCGCGGCTTACGATGCCAAGGCCGATCCGCGCACGCCGATACTGTCTGCCGACGAGAAGAGAGTGTTCGTCGACGCGTTTACGAAGACAGGCTTCACCGGCGGCATCAATTGGTACCGCAACTTCACCCGCAATTGGGAGCGGTCGAAGGGGCTCGACCACCACATCCACGTGCCGTCGCTGATGATCATGGCCGAGAACGATGCGGTGCTGCCGCCCTCGGCGGCCGACGGCATGGAGAAGCTGATCGGCGATCTCGAGAAATATCTGGTGAAGGACAGCGGCCACTGGACGCAGCAGGAGAAGCCGGAAGAGGTCAGCGCCAAGCTGATCGAATGGCGTAGAAGGCGGTTTGGGTGACGACGCAGTCGTCGGTGTAGATGAGACGTCATTTCGGGAGGCCCGAAGGGCGAACCCGAAAATTCGAAATTCCGGGTTCGATGCTGCGCATCGTCCCGGAATGACGTAAGGCAGGGGGAAGCGTACTTAAATGTCAGCCAAGAACCGTCTGGACCCGATCCCGCAGCCACCGACCAAGCCGGTGGTCGGCAACATGCTGTCGCTGGACGCGGCCGCTCCCGTGCAACACCTGACGCGGCTTGCGAAGGAACTCGGTCCGATCTTCTGGCTCGACATGATGGGCTCGCCGATCGTCGTCGTCTCCGGCCACGACCTCGTCGACGAACTCTCCGACGAGAAGCGCTTCGACAAGACGGTGCGCGGCGCGCTGCGACGGGTGCGGGCGGTCGGCGGCGACGGCCTGTTCACGGCCGACACCAGAGAGCCGAACTGGAGCAAGGCGCACAACATCCTGCTTCAGCCCTTCGGCAATCGCGCCATGCAGTCCTATCATCCGAGCATGGTCGATATCGCCGAGCAGCTCGTTCAGAAATGGGAGCGGCTCAACGCCGACGACGAGATCGACGTCGTCCACGACATGACCGCGCTGACGCTGGATACGATCGGCCTCTGCGGCTTCGACTACCGCTTCAATTCGTTCTACCGGCGAGACTATCATCCCTTCGTCGAGTCGCTGGTGCGTTCGCTCGAAACCATCATGATGACGCGCGGCCTGCCGTTCGAGCAGCTCTGGATGCAGAAGCGCCGCAAGACGCTCGCCGGGGACGTCGCCTTCATGAACAGGATGGTCGACGAGATCATCGCCGAGCGCCGCAAGAGTTCGGAAGGGATCGACGACAAGAAGGACATGCTGGCGGCGATGATGACCGGGGTGGACCGCGCGACCGGCGAGCAGCTCGACGACGTCAACATCCGCTACCAGATCAACACGTTCCTGATCGCGGGCCACGAGACCACCAGCGGCCTGTTGTCCTACACGCTCTATGCGCTGCTCAAGCATCCGGACATCCTCAAGAAGGCCTATGACGAGGTCGACCGCATCTTCGGTCCCGACGTCAACGCCAAGCCGACCTATCAGCAGGTGACGCAGCTCACCTACATCACCCAGATCCTGAAGGAGGCGCTGCGGCTGTGGCCGCCGGCGCCGGCCTACGGCATCTCGCCGCTCCAGGACGAGACCATCGGCGGCGGCCAGTACAAGCTTCGGAAAGGCACCTTCGTCACCATCCTGGTGACGGCGCTGCACCGTGATCCCAGCGTGTGGGGTCCCAACCCCGACGCGTTCGACCCCGAGAATTTCAGCCGCGAGGCCGAAGCGAAGCGCCCGATCAATGCCTGGAAGCCGTTCGGTAACGGCCAACGCGCCTGCATTGGCCGCGGCTTTGCCATGCACGAGGCCGCGCTCGCCCTCGGCATGATCCTGCAACGCTTCAAGCTGATCGACCATCAGCGTTATCAGATGCACCTGAAGGAGACCCTGACGATCAAGCCGGAAGGCTTCAAGATCAAGGTGCGTCCGCGGGCCGATCGCGAGCGCGGTGTCTATGGCGGGCCGATTGCGGCTGCCGGTTCCGCGCCAAAGGCGTTGCGCCGGCCGACGGCCAGGCCGGGTCACAACACGCCCATGCTGGTGCTGTACGGCTCCAATCTCGGCACCGCCGAGGAGCTCGCGACGCGGATGGCCGACCTCGCCGAGATCAACGGCTTTGCCGTGCACCTCGGCCCGCTCGACGATTACGTCTGCAAGCTGCCGCAGGAGGGCGGCGTGCTGATCATCTGCGCCTCCTACAACGGCGCGCCGCCCGACAACGCGACGCAGTTCGTCAAATGGCTCGGCAGCGACTTGCCGAAGGATGCCTTCGCCGGCGTGCGCTATGCCGTGTTCGGCTGCGGTAACAGCGACTGGGCGGCGACCTATCAATCGGTACCCCGCCTGATCGACGAGCAATTGTCGGCGCACGGCGCGCGCGCGGTCTATCCGCGCGGCGAGGGCGACGCGCGCAGCGATCTCGACGGCCAGTTCCAGAAATGGTTCCCGGCGGCGGCCCAGGTCGCGACCAAGGAATTCGGCATCGACTGGAATTTCACCCGCACCGCCGATGACGATCCGCTCTATGCGATCGAGCCGGTAGCGCTGACCGCGGTCAACACCATCGTCGCCCAGGGCGGTGCTGTCGCGATGAAGGTGCTGGTCAACGACGAGCTTCAGAACAAGGCCGGGCTCCATCCGTCCGAGCGTTCGACGCGCCATATCGAAGTGCAGCTGCCGGCCGACATCAGCTACCGCGTCGGCGATCACCTCAGCGTCGTTCCGCGCAATGACCCCACGCTGGTGGATTCCGTGGCGCGCCGCTTCGGCTTCCTGCCCGCCGACCAGATCAGGCTGCAAGTCGCCGAGGGACGCCGTGCGCAACTTCCCGTGGGTGAGGCGGTGTCGGTCGGCCGCCTGCTCAGCGAGTTCGTCGAGCTGCAGCAGGTCGCGACCCGCAAGCAGATCCAGATCATGGCCGAGCACACCCGCTGCCCGGTCA
>JAEYTQ010000212.1 GCA_023433965.1 Pseudomonadota bacterium
CGCCAGCCCCGGCTGCCTGGAGATGGGTACGCATATGATCTTTGTGGTCGCGCAGGAATGAACCCCACCCGCGCCGTTTTCTGCCTGCTTATCCTGATTCTCTGCGCCGGGTGCGGCTCCGCCACCCCACAGGCGAACACAATGCCCGTTCTGCCACCCGCCGAGCCAACCGCCACTGCGACTCTGAGGCCAACCAGTACCCCGACTTCTTTGCAGGAGACAGCCACAGAGGTTCTGCCAACGCCAACCGATACGCCTTATCCCGAGCCCGTTCAAATCACACCGGTCCCCGAGCCGATCAACCAGACAGGCCCATGGCTGATGCTTCACCCGGATGTTTTTTACTCTGGACCCTCTCGAATAATCGCACCTGTGTTTGCGAATGCGGATGGTTCCGGCTGGGAACCGGCGAATTTGCCTCGTAATCCGAACGATCCTCCCGATGAGTTGGACTGGTGGTTTGGAAGTGTCTCTCCGAACAGCCCATATGCCGCGTTTCAGGGGTATTTCACTGAGTATGAAGGCGAATGCAATCCCAAAAACATTTATTGGGATTTTCGAGGACACACCCTCCACATCCTGAAGCTGCCGGAGAACCGCATTGTTCGCGAGTTTCTCCTGATAGGCGATGCAGCAGGGGATCAGATCGACCAATACCCATGCGGAAATAAGGATGATGGGGACGCGCCGGTGCTGGGAGTTGTTGTCAGCCCGTATAGTATGCATTGGTCGCCAGATGGCCGATACCTGGCCTTCCCTGCCGCACCGGATGGACCTAACGCGGATTTGTACCTGTACGACACGGCCACTAACGAAGTCCGCCGCCTGACCACGCGGCAAAACAATCCGGATATCCTCGGCTGGTCGCCGGATGGGCAAACGATCATCTACCGCAGCATTACAAAGATGAGGCTATACAAATATCAATATTTGGAGAGTGATGGTCTTTATGGGATATCCGTATCTGGGAAAGATCAACTGCTTTTTGAATCAGAAGGCATTCCCTGGGACTTGGAATGGGTTTCGCAGTCAGAGTTTTTAATCACCGATGGCCCATGTGATATCTGGATAGCCGGCGCTTGCTCGACCAATCTTCGCCTGGTAGACCTTTACACTCGAAAGAGTGAGGTTCTTTACAAAAATCCAATACACAAGATTGACTATGGTGCTGACCCTATACACCATGTAATCCTTATTACCAATCCGCCATCGGATATGCCCGGGCTCGCTAGGATGGAAGGAATACCCTACAGTAATTCGTCCGATCAATTTTATATTCCGGGTGTATTTCATTATGATCTCTCCACCCACACGCTTAAACCGGTGCTATTCGGGGAGACATACGGGTTTGATTGGGACGCTTCTCTTGAGGCATTCCGTTCTCAAAATATCGATATGGACCCGCCCTACACTCTGCATCGTAAACTGGTCCGGTTTAAGCTCGATGGAAGTTTTAACGTGGAGATGGAAGATGATCCGCCTTCGGTATCGCCAGATGGGAACTGGTCAGTGGGAAAGGTCGGTGAAGATTGTTTCTTTATCGATGCCCACAACCAGCCGGTACAAAAGCTGCTTGGCAATTCAGGATGCGGATGGCCTTACCGCGGCTGGTCGCCAGATTCGAGCACGTACATCAATCTGACCGTTGATTACGAAAGGGCGATGACTCAGTTGATCGTGTATAAGAAAGAGAATGGCTGGCAGCCGGAGGTTGTGCGGCAAATCAAGTATGCGATGGAGTGGTCGTATTATTGGATCAAACCCTGACCGAATGGGATGTGGATTTACGCCAGCCCGCCCCACAACTGATATACTCCAAACCCCGCCAATGCTACCGCGGACAGCCCAATCAGCGCGCGGTTGACCTTTGGGCCCAGGCTCCTTGCCGCGCCGAACAGCACCACCAGCGCCGCTGTACTGCCGACCAGTGCCACGTAAAACCCAATCAGAAAGGCCGCCCCATACCCTGGCGCCTCGCGCCATCCGCGCACCAGCACCGGGCCAGAGACGAGGCTCCAGAAGATATAGGGGCCAGGGCTAAGCAGATTGATCGTCGCGGCGCTCCAAAAACTCCGCCGCGCCGCGCTGGGGTCCGGTTCCGCCTGTGCCGGTTGAAAGTTCTGCCACGTGCGGAAGGTTTTATAAGCCAGGTACAGCACAAACAGTCCCCCGGCGATCTGGATGCCGCGCAGAAAGGATGGCGGGAGGTTGGTGAGCAGCAGCACCATCGCCAGGATGATCGGCCCGTCCGAGATCAGCGGGGCAAGGGCGATGGGCAGTGTCCGCCGCCATCCGTGGTTCAGCGACCGACCGATCAGAAAGGCCTGGAATGGCCCAGGTGAGGCCGCCGCGGAGATGCCGAGCGAGAGTCCTTGCAGCAGGTAGGCGAGCATGGGGAAAGTGTAGGGGAAAAGCGGGAGGGAAGCAAGGAAAAATCTTGCGCAATCCCACATTTCGACCTATACTATACCCATGATAACGAACATCCGCATCCCCGCCCCGCGCCCTACGAGCCAACCCCACGGTTGGGCTTTCGCGCTGCGCGGGTAAGCTGCGGACGAAACACAGGTTTCATCCACTCCCTCCGGTCGAAGGCCGGGGGGATTTTTTTGTTGTTTCTCAACAAAAATAGATGCAATCTATTTTTGTTGAGAAACAACAGACAGGATAAAATGGAACAGGAGGCCTTTATGAGAATGAGTCGCATGTTTGGGCATACGCTGCGCGACGTGCCGTCGGAGGCGGACGTTGCCAGCCACCAGCTTTTGCTGCGAGCAGGGTTTATCCGCCAGCTTGCCGCGGGCATTTTCAGCTACCTGCCGTTGGCGCGTAGAGCCATGGACCGCATCGAGTCGATCATCCGCCAGGAGATGGACGCGATTGGCGGGCAGGAGATCAGCATGCCGGTGGTGCAGCCTGCGGAGCTTTGGCAGGAGACCGGGCGCTGGTATAAGATCGACGCGGAGATGGGCCGTTTGAAGGACCGCGGCGGGCGCGATATGGTGCTGGGCATGACCCACGAAGAGGTGGTCGGTGACCTGGTGCGAAAGGAGATCCACTCCTACCGCCAGCTCCCGGCCCTGGTGTACCAGATCCAGACCAAGTTCCGCGACGACCCGCGGCCCCGGGCCGGGCTGGTGCGCGTGCGCGAGTTCACCATGAAGGACTCCTACTCGCTCGACGCGGACTGGGAGGGGCTGGAGAAGCAGTACGCGGCCCACTACCAGGCGTACTTCAACATCTTCCACCGCTGCGGGCTGCCGGTGATCGCTGTGGCAGCCGATACGGGCATGATGGGCGGAAAAGTCTCGCACGAGTACATGTACCTCACACCTATTGGCGAGGATACGCTGCTGCTGTGCGACGCTTGCGGCTACGCGGCCAACCGGCAGGTGGCGCGCGTCCGCAAGGCCGAGCCGGTGGAGGAAGCCGAGCTTGCGGTGGAAAAGGTCGCCACGCCGGACTGCAAAACCATCGCCGAGCTGGCGCAGTTCCTCAACATCCCCGAGCGCAAGACGGCCAAAGCCGTGTTTATGGTCGCCAAGGTGGCCGAGGGCCAGAAGATGGTCGACCGCTTTGTCTTTGCCGTGATCTGCGGGGATATGGAGATCAACGAGACCAAGCTCTCCAACGCGGTCGGCGCGCGCGAGCTGCGCCCGGCTACCGAGGACGAAATCCGCGCGGTGGGGGCCGTGCCGGGCTATGCCTCGCCGGTGGGGCTGAAGGACACGCTAACCGCGAACGGCGCGGTCGTCGTCGCCGACGACCTGGTCGTGCGCGAGAAGAACCTGGTCTCCGGCGCGAACGAGGCGGGCTACAACCTGCTCAACGTCAACTACGGGCGCGATTACACCGCCACGAAGATCACCGATCTGGCAGCGGCGCGCGAGGGCGATGGCTGCCCGGAATGCGGCACGCCGATGCGATCCGTGCGCGGGGTGGAAGTGGGCAACATCTTCCAGCTTGGCACCTTCTACAGCGACAAACTGGGCGC
>JAEYTQ010000277.1 GCA_023433965.1 Pseudomonadota bacterium
TCGAGAATCCGATCAGCGCGGACGAAGCGCGCGAGATCCTGCGCAAGGCGCCGGGCTGCCTCGTCATCGACAAGCAGGAGCCGGGCGGCTACGCCACGCCTTACGAAGCCGCCGGCGAGGACGCCACGGTGGAGAACGGCCTCGTGCTGTGGTGCGTCTCCGACAACCTGCGCAAGGGCGCCGCGCTGAATGCGATTCAGATCGCCGAAGTGCTGATCAACCGCAAGCTGATCAGCGCGAAGAAGCAGGCGGCGTAACGCTGTCGTAGGGTGGGATACGCTTCGCCAACCACCCTACGAATTCATGCCACGCCGCGCGCGTTCTTGAATTCCTTCGCGGCCTTGTCCAGTACGAACAGAGATCCCTCCGCGACGCCGAAATAGGCGCCGTGGGTCTGCATCTGGCCGCTCTCCACGGCCTTGCGCACGAACGGGAACGTCATCAGGTTTTCCAGGCTGCGGAACACCGCCGCCTTCTCGATGCGCTCGACGAACTGCGCCATGCTCTCGTGGTCGCGCTGCTCGACCACTTCGCCCGGCTTGATGAACATCTGCATCCATTTGCCGATGAAGTCGCCGGGCGTCAGCGGCTCGATCTTGTCGACGAAGGCGCGGATGCCGCCGCATTGGGCATGGCCGAGCACCACGATGTGCTTCACCTTCAACACCGTGACCGCATATTCGAGCGCGGCCGAGACGCCATGCGCGTTCTGGTCGGGCTGATAGGTCGGCACCAGATTCGCGATGTTGCGGACTACGAACAATTCGCCGGGGCCGGCATCGAAGATCACCTCGGGCGAGACGCGGCTGTCGCAGCAGCCGATCACCATCACTTGCGGCGACTGCCCCTTCACCGAAAGTTCGCGAAAGCGGTTCTGCTCGGTCGGCAGCCGCTGGGTGGCGAAGGCCTTGTAGCCTTCCAGCAAGTGCTTCGGGAATGTCATCATACCTATGCCTAATCATAGACCGCAGGGGCGGACAAGCCTTTCGAACGGGCAGGCCAAATGCTATCGGCTGAGCCACACGACAGACGAGGAAGGAACGCCCGCATGACCCGCCCGCGCCGCAGCCATTTGTTCATGCCCGGCTCCAACCCGCGCGCGCTAGAAAAGGCGCGCAATCTGGCTGCCGACGGCCTGATCCTCGACCTGGAGGACTCGGTCGCCCCCGAGGCCAAGGCAGCGGCACGCGACGGCATCGCGGCGGCGATCGGCGCCAAAGGCTTCGGCAAGCGCGAGATCTTGATCAGGACCAACGGCCTCGACACGCCTTGGTGGGCCGACGACGTCGCGATGGCAGCCAAGGCTTCGCCTGACGGCATCCTGGTTCCAAAAGTTTCAAGCCTCGAAGATCTCGACACGATCGGCCTTCGTCTCACCGAGCTCGGGGCCGCGCCGACGGTGAAGGTCTGGGCCATGATCGAGACCGCGCGCGCCGTGCTGCACGCGGAGGAGCTGGCCGAGGCCGGGCGCGATCCCTCTCGGCGGCTCTCCGGTTTCGTGTTCGGCCCTAACGATATCTCGCGCGAGACGCGTATCAGGATGCTTCCCGGCCGCGCCGCTATGATCCCGATGATCACCCATTGCATCCTGGCGACGCGCGCCCATGGCCTCGAGATTCTCGACGGCCCCTACAGTGACATCGCCAACCCCGACGGCTTCGCGACCGAATGCGCGCAAGCCCGCGATCTCGGCTTCGACGGCAAGACGCTGATCCACCCCTCGCAGATCGAGGCCTGCAACGCGATCTTCACCCCGCCGGAAGAAGAAGTCGCGCGAGCCAGGAAGATCATCGCCGCGTTCGAGCTGCCGGAGAACGCCTCGCGCGGCGCCATCCGCCTCGACGGCGCGATGGTGGAGCGGCTGCACGCCGACATGGCGCGGCGCACGATCGCAATCGCGGATGCGATCGCGGCGATGGGGAAGGGCTGAGGTAGCGCGCCTCGCCTCCGGCGGCACGGCGGCACAGGGTGCAACGGCTTTGCCGTGCGTCCACGGGTCGCTACTGCCTGCGTCTCGCATTCTTCAGAGTCTCGGACGGCAGCTCGCCGATCGCCCGCCGATATTCGGATGCGAAGCGGCCGAGATTTCGAAAGCCGCATTTGAACGCCACCGCCAGCACGCTAGTCTGCTCGTCAGGCCGTCGCAACAGCTCCGCCGCCCGATGCAGCCGGACGCGCCGTGCGAACTGGCCGGGCGATCCCCTCCCGGCATCGGAGAATTCGCGGAAGATCGTCCGCGCACTCACATGGGCGATCTCCGCGATCCTCTCCAGATCGAGAGGCTCGTCCCAATGGGCCTCGATGTAGGATTCCACGAGGTCGATCACGGTCCGGCCGGCACTGGGGGCCGAGCGCTGAAGCCGGTCGGAAAAATTGTGCCGATGCGCCAGCAGAATCCGGACCATCAGCGCCCGCTCGAGCTCGGCGATGACGATGGGTGAGTAGTTCTGCCCAAATCTTTCCAGCTCCTCGGCGAGCCTGAAGACCTCCTGGCGCACATGCGTCATCACCGCAGAATCGCCTTCGCCCGCATCGAAACGCAGTTTCGTGTCGCTGTCGTCGCCGACCAGGCTCTTCAACAAACGCTCCAGCGCGGCGGCGTCTATCCTCACCACGAGCTGGCGATAGCCCGGCGCAAAATCGAGATCGAGCCTGGCGTCTCCGGAGATGATCGGGCTCCAGGCCTCGATCGGCTGGCTGCTGCCATTGGTTGTCAACTGCGCAGCTCCCCGGATGGAGAAGAACTGGCGGAGAATGTGCGATTCGGGAAAGGAGAGCGACGCAGCGCCATCGTAGGCGCAGAAGGCGAGGCCTATCGAGTTCAAGCGGGCAAGATTGGCCTCGATGCCGAACTCGGTGTCATGCGTGTCGAAGCGGTCGGCGCCATACGCTGCGAACAGGCGATCGCGCGCGAACTCGCTGTCGCGCGTACGAAGCAAAGGATACCGGTCGAGATAAGAGACGGCGCCCAAGTCAGAATCCCCCGCCGTTCAAGCTACTTCATCGCCGCTGGGGCGCCACCAATTTGAGATTGAATGAAACGGCTGGCGGGCGTGATCGGATCACTGGCGCGGCATGTCCTCCGCTGAACTACGGCTGCGGCGAATTGTCCGCGCGTGCGACGCTGACCGAAAGCGCCGTCTTCATCGCTCACCCATCGGACGTACGCGGCAGCGCCGGCGGTACATCAATGCCGCGTCGCTGCGATTTTGCCGAATCGCGATAGCGATCTTAAGGCTGCGTTCGAGGTTCATGACCGATGCCATCCGTTGACCGCCCCGCGCGTCGTTGTCAGGTTAATCGCCCTGGCAAAATCCGGCCATTGTGTCTTCGATCGGACAAACGCTCTGATAATTCGATTCAGATACCTGAGTATTCGTGCGATCGCATCGTGAGCAGAACCTGCTCCGACGTGCGCGCAACTCAATTGATACTGGAGAGATCATGTTCAAGCGCAAGTCGAATTCCGACGCATTGGCGTTGATGGCGGCCAAGGCGGTGAGTGCCAATCTGATGGTCGCGGACAACGATCTCAACATCGTCTACATGAACGGAGCCGTGACGGATCTGCTCCGCGAGGCGGAGGCTGATCTCAAGAAGGAACTGCCGCATTTCGACGTGAACACGCTGGTCGGGACCAACATCGACGTGTTTCACAAGAACCCTCGGCATCAGCGCCAGATGCTCGCGGGCCTCAGCACGGTGCATCGCGCGATGATTCAGATCGGCGCACGAAAGTTCGACCTCGTTGCAACGCCCCTCAAGAACGACGACGGCCGCCGGGCGGGGGTCGTGGTGGAATGGTCCGATGCATCGATCCGTCTGCAGAACCTCGACTTCGGGGCACAGGTTGCCGCCGCGAACCGGTCGCAGGCGGTCATCGCCTTCAACATGGACGGCACGATCATCACCGCCAACGCCAACTTCCTCGGCACGCTCGGCTATACGCTGGCCGAGATCGAGGGCAAGCACCACAGCATGTTCGTCGAGCCGTCGGAGCGCGACGGCGCCGCCTACCGCGAGTTCTGGGCCGCGCTCAACCGCGGTGAATACCAGGCCACCGAGTACAAGCGCATCGGCAAGGGCGGCAAGGAAGTCTGGATCCAGGCCTCATACAATCCGATCTTCGACGAGAATGGCAAACCCTTCAAGGTCGTGAAGTTTGCGACCGACGTTTCCGCGCAGAAGCTGAAGAACGCCGATCTTGCCGGTCAGATCGCCGCCATCGACAAGGCCCAGGCGGTGATCGAGTTCAACATGGACGGCACGATCATCACCGCCAACGCCAACTTCCTCGGCGCGGTCGGCTATTCGCTGGCCGAGATCAAGGGCAAGCATCACAGCATGTTCGTCGAGCCTTCGGAGCGAGACGGCGCCGACTATCGCGAGTTCTGGGGCGCGCTCAATCGCGGCGAGTACCAGGCGGCCGAGTACAAGCGCATCGGCAAGGGCGGCAAGGAGGTCTACATCCAGGCCTCCTACAACCCGATCCTCGATCTCAACGGCAAGCCGTTCAAGGTGGTG
>JAEYTQ010000319.1 GCA_023433965.1 Pseudomonadota bacterium
CCCCGGAATGACGTGCTGAGAGAGCTGCAAAAAACAAAATAATCTTCCCGCCTCCCCCAATGGCGGAGTTCCCGCCCGCACCTATGTCTTTCCCAGCGTCACCAAGAAGGACACCGGGCGATGGCACGACGGCAACTCAAGCTCGGCGCGTTCATGCGCCCGATCAGCATCCACACCGGCGCGTGGCGCTATCCCGGGGCTTGGCCCGATGCGAATTTCAATTTCGGGCATATCAAGACGCTGATCCGAAAGCTCGAGGCCGGCAAGTTCGACGCCTTCTTCATGGCCGATCACCTCGCCGTTCTCAACATGCCGATCGACGCGCTCAAGCGCAGCCACACCGTGACCTCGTTCGAGCCGTTCACGCTGCTCTCGGCACTCTCGGCCGTCACCGAACGCATCGGCCTGATCGCGACGGGCTCGACCACGTTCGACGAGCCCTACCACGTCGCGCGGCGCTTCGCCTCCCTCGACCATCTCAGCGGCGGCCGCGCGGGCTGGAACATCGTCACCACGTCGAACCCGGACGCGGCACTGAATTTCGGCCGCGACGATCACATGGAGCATGCCGAGCGCTACAAGCGCGCCCGCGAATTCTACGACGTCGTCACCGGCCTCTGGGATTCCTTCGCGGACGACGCCTTCGTGCGAGACGTCGAGAGCGGCCTGTTCTTCGATCCCGCCAGGATGCACACGCTCGACCACAAGGGCAAATATCTGAAAGTGCGCGGCCCCCTCAACATCGCCCGCCCCGTGCAGGGCTGGCCGGTGATCGTGCAGGCCGGCGCCTCCGAAGACGGCAAGCAACTCGCGGCCGAAACGGCGGAAGCGGTGTTCACCGGCGGCGGCAGCCTTGCCGACGGACAGAAGCTCTATGCCGACATCAAGAGCCGCATGGAGAAGGCCGGGCGCGACCCCGAGCATCTCAAGATCCTCCCCGGCGCCTTCGTCGTGGTCGGCGACAGCGTCGACGAGGCCAAGGAGAAGCGCGCACTGCTCGACAGCCGCGTGCACTACGACAGCGCCATCGCCTCGCTCTCGGTCATTCTCGGCACCGACGCTTCCGGCTTCGATCCGGATGGCCCACTTCCCGACATCCCCGAGACCAACGCCAGCAAGAGTGGCCGCCAGCGCCTGGTCGATCTCGCCGCACGCGACAAGCTCACCGTGCGCCAACTCGCCCAGCGCGTCGGCGGCTATGGCGGGCTGTCCTTCGTCGGCACGGCCAAGACCATCGCAGACCAGATGGAGGAATGGCTGGTCGGGCGCGGCTCCGACGGCTTCAACATCATGTTCCCGTTCCTCCCTGCCGGCCTCGACGATTTCGTCGACAAGGTCGTGCCCGAGCTGCAGCGCCGCGGGATTTTCCGGAAAGAGTATGAGGGGGCGACGTTGCGGGAAAATCTGGGCCTGCCGCGGCCGAAAAATCGGTTCTTCGAGGGGTGATAAGCTCGGCCGAGAGGCACAGAGCGTTCAATAGTGATATCGGCATTGGGCGATGACGAGCTGCTGCGCGTCGTCTTTGCCCTGAAGCCGATACACTAGGCGATGCTCGCCCGTGATGCGGCGGGACCACCAGCCACGCAGATCATGTTTGAGGGGCTCCGGTTTCCCGAGCCCCTTGAACGGATCTCTTTTGATGTCCTTGATGAGATCGTTGATGGCCGCGAGGATCTTTTCGTCCTCCTTTTGCCATTGCAGATAGTCTTGCCAGGCAAGCTCGGTCCAGACGATCAACATGCATCAGCGCGTCGAACCAGGCTCGATCAGTTCATGCGCGACGAGCTTGCCTTTGTCGGCTTCCTCGATGGAGCGCAGAAGGCGCGCCGCGTTGACCGGGCTCTTCAAGAGATGAACCGTCTCGATGAGGGCCTCGTATTCTTCCTCCGAGATCATCACGACGCTGCGGGCGTTCTGGCGCGTCACGACCAGAGGCGCGCGATCGTCGCAAACCTGGTCCATGTAAGCTGCAAGATTTCCCCGCAGCTCGGTGTAGGAGACGGATGCCATGGCGCTTCACCTAACTGTACAGATACATGTACATATTGGTATACGGTCCCGTTTACAATGGGGACGGCCCCTGAGCACCCTTATCATGCCCTTCCGAACGTCAGATCCGGCCGATTTGGGTGCTTCTCCGGCCCGAAAACCTTGACTTCCCCCGGGTTCTGGCTAGGTTGCCGGCCAACGCGGGCCGTTTGGCCGGCTCCAGATTCCCTTCATTTCTGAGGTTCAGAAAATGGCCAAAGCGGTCACCATCAAGGTCAAGCTCGTGTCCTCGGCCGACACCGGCTTCTACTACGTCGCCAAGCAGAATTCGCGCACCATGACCGACAAGCTGGTCAAGAAGAAGTACGATCCGGTCGCGCGCAAGCACGTCGAATTCCGCGAAGCCAAGATCAAGTAAGATCGCGGGACTATTAAGACTTTGACGGGGCCCTCTGGGCCCCGTTTTCATTTGGTCCCGGGACCATAAGCGCCGAGGAAGCTTCCGATCGAGCGGCCCGGAATCGTGGCCTGCCAACCCTCGCCCGGCGCAAGTGAGGTGGGGCATCGCCATTGCATAACTCACG
This sequence comes from Pseudomonadota bacterium, assembly GCA_023433965.1. Classification (GTDB taxonomy): domain Bacteria; phylum Pseudomonadota; class Alphaproteobacteria; order Rhizobiales; family Xanthobacteraceae; genus Bradyrhizobium. Next base: position 2,574 of record JAEYTQ010000319.1, read on the forward strand.
GGAACCTTTTCAGGGCGGGAGCGGTTTGATGCAATGGCGCGACCGGAGCAGCGCCGCCATGAAGACCGCGTGGACTAATGCCCTGGGTGGCTGTCCTATGC
>JAEYTQ010000324.1 GCA_023433965.1 Pseudomonadota bacterium
ACGACGTTCGTCTGGGGCGTGCAGATGGGACTCGTGGAAGAGAACGAGCTGAAGCGGCTGCTCGGGCGCGACCTCGCGCAATACAAGAAAGATCTGCTCCGCCTGTTCGGCAAGGGTGGCTATATCAGGCATTCCCTGGATGGTCCTGTGGGGACGCCAGCCTCCTCGGTCGCGATCGATTTCGTCGGCGTGCATCGCGGATTCTGGGATATGAGCGAGGTGAGCGAACGAGCCCTGTTTGCCGCGACGACGGATCTGATCATCGCCGAACCACGATTTCGCATACCGAGTACGTTCCACTTCCTGGTATCGGCGGAGAATCCGCGAACCAAGATGATCCACAAGATTGCAGCTCCGGCCTATCAGGGGCGCTCCTCCTGGCCGACGTTCAACGTCGAATTTGCCGACCGCATGCTGGACCATGATGAATTCGCGGGAAGCGATAGGTATCGGGCTTGCGCGCAAGGCATATTGAGGGACATCCGGACCGCAACCGAGGTCCATGGCGGCTATCAGGAGCTGATCTCGGAGCAGGGTCTGAGGTATCGCACCTGGGCCTATAAGGGCGCCGTGGCCCATTCCTGGTTTCCGCGCTTCCTGTCGGTCTGGAGACGGGCGTACGGCACGCCGCTCCTCCGATGGGATTGATCGATCCTGGCGGTGGCGCGTCCTCTATGCCACGAGATCCAGAAGTCGGCATGAACCACGCACGAGCACCTTGCGCCCCGCGGGCGTCATTGCCGGTACGCCGTCGTTGACCGCAACGAGGCCGAGCTTGACGAGGCTTTCGATCAGGTAGGCCTTCGAGGGACGACCGTATGACGTCGGATTGCGAACCGTGCGCAGCGCTTCCCATTGTTCCGGCGAAAGGTCGAAATCGACGTCGTTGCTCATTTTGCCTCAAGCGACGGTAAAAGTTGCGCCCCTGTTAGCGGCGCCCCGTGAAAACCATGCGACGACAATGAGTCGGGAATTCGATACGTTGTTTAGAATGTCTCTTCACAAATTGCTGCACGTCGTTGCGCCACAAGAGTTAAGATCGCTTACGTACGACATCATTCCGATTTTCGATCACCAATTGATGATCAGCATTTGATGTTGCGGTGCAAATTCCCGCAATGCACGGAAAACATCGTTGTCCCATTCTGCGTCGCGATATGCACGGAATTGATGAGGCGGAAGACGCCGGGCTCTGTTAAGTTGTCTTGCGGGGAATGGCTTCACGGCAGGAGTGGAGTGCATGAACAGGCTGGTTGAAATTCGCAGCCAGGAATTTCTATGCCGCGAGCGGGCAGCGCTGGATTCGGAGCGTCGGCTGTTCTGGCTTGCCCAGGCCGAGGAATGGGAGCAGCGCGCCCTCGACGAAATCGCGTTTCACTTTCGGGAGTGCAATCTCGCGGAGATCGAGTTGAACGCCGGCTGACGGCGGTGGCTATCGGTGTCTACTGATAAGTCGCGACGATGTCCGACACAGCACGCTCGAGCTGCTGTGCGGTGGCGCATTGGCGCACGACGCTGCAGAAGGTCGCGTAGCGCGGCATCTCGGAATCGCCGAAGCCCCAGGCCAGCCGCCCCTCCGGATTGAGCCAGACCAGCCGCTTGGAACGCTCGGAGATGCGGCGCAAAATGTCGGCGCGCGGATCGAGATTGTTGCTGCGGGCATCGCCGAGCACGATCACCGTCGTCTGCGGCGTCAACGTGCTCATGAACTCCTTCTCGAAATCGACCAGCGAAGAACCGTAGTCCGAGGACCCGAAACCGACCTTGGACATGATCTCGACCATGGCCTCTTCCGGCGACTTGGATTCCAGGACCTCGCTGACCTCGATCAGATGCGAGGAAAAGGCGAAGGAACGGACGTCGTCGACCACCTCGTGCAGCGAATGGATCAGCAGCAGAAAGAAATCGGAGACTTGCGCGACGGAGCCCGAGACGTCGCAAAGCGCAACGATCTTCGGCCGGTCGCGATGCTTGCGCTTCCATGCGGTGAGGAATGGAACGCCGCCCCAGGCCGCATTGCGGCGGAGCGTGCGGCGGACGTCGAGATGGCCGCGCCGCTGTCGCTTGCGCGGCTTCGAATAGCGCTCGCGCAGCCGGCGCGCGATCTGGCGGATGAGGGCGCGCATCTCGGCGACCTGGCGCCGCTCGATACGGGCAAGCGGCGCATTGCGCAGGATCTCGTTGCGGAGGTTTTCAGCCTCCTCGCGGGCATAGAGCGCGAGCCCCTGGGAGACCGTGTCGCGCACGGCTTCGCGCAACGCTTCGAGCGCGGCGCGCAGGCGCTCGGCCAGTGCCGGGTTGGTTGCGGTCAGGTTCTCCAGATCGTCCCGCAGACGCTGGAGGCCCATGGCATCGAGGATGCGGCTGGAAAAGATGCCGCGCTGAGTGGAGTAGCGGATGTCCGACAGGGAGGCCGCCGCGGAGGCGCTGGCGATGGCGGCTGCGATCGTATTGCGGTCCTGCGACAGCAGCATTTGCGCGAGCTGGCCCAAAGCTTCGGGAGGCTGGCCTTGGCCGGAATCGCTGGGAGCGTCGGAGGACGGCGATTGATCAGTGTCCTGCGGTGTGTCGTCGTTGTCGGCCTCGGGCTGGTCCTGCCGCGGCTCCGGCTGACTGAAGAAGAGGTCGAAGCAGCCGCCGAGCGCGAGCTTCTCGTCCTGCGACTTGGCAAGCGTCAGGAGCAACGCGTCGCGCAGGATGGCGCGGTCGGAGATGCCGACCTGCGCGACCGCCCGCATCGCGTCGATGCTCTCGGCAGGCGAGACGTGAACGCCGGCGCCGCGGGCCGCCCTAAAGAAGCGATGGAGATTCTCGCGCATCGGCGTCAACCGAAGACGTTGGACCGGGCCGCCTTGGCAATGAAGGTCGTCACCTGCGGCGTCGCGGCCTCTATGTCGGCTTCGTATTTCAGGAGCACGTTGAGCGTGTCCTTGACGATCTCGGTGTCCAGTTCGGAAGCCTGAAGCAGCACCAGCACGCGCGCCCAGTCGATGGTCTCGCTGACCGACGGCAGCTTCTTCAGGTCCAGCGAGCGAATCTCGTGGATGAAGCCGACCATCTGCCGGCGCAGCGCCTGCGAGATGCCGGGCACGCGGCTTTCGACGATGCGCTCCTCCAGCCGCTGCTCGGGGAAGCCGATGTGCAGATGCAGGCAGCGGCGCTTCAGGGCATCGCCGAGATCGCGCTCGCTGTTGGAGGTGAGGATCACGGTCGGCGGCGTGATGGCCGAGACGGTTCCGAGCTCGGGGATCGTGACCTGGAAGTCGGACAGGATCTCCAGCAGCAATGATTCGAATTCCGCGTCCGACTTGTCGATCTCGTCGATCAGGAGCACGCAACCGCCCGGTTGCTCCAGCGCCTGGAGCAGTGGACGCGGCTCGACGAACTCCTTGGAGAAGAACACGTCGCCGAAAGCGTGGAGCTGGTCGAGCGCGGCATGCAGCGTCTGCGCGCCGCCGAGAACCTCGCCGAGCTTGTCCTTCAGGATCTGGGTGTAGAGCAGCTGCTTGGCGTACTTCCACTCGTAGAGGGCCTTGGCCTCGTCGAGGCCCTCGTAGCATTGGAGGCGGATCATCTTCATGCCGCGCCAGGCCGCGATCGCCTTGGCGAGCTCGGTCTTGCCGACGCCCGCGGGGCCCTCGACCAGGATCGGCTTCTCGATCTGCTGCGATAGATAGACGGCAGTCGCGATCTGCCGGCTCGCGATGTAGCCCTGCGCTGCGAGGCCGCTTTCCACTGCCTCGATCGAGGTCGAGGCGTTCTGATCTGCCACGAATGGGCGCTCCCAAAGATCTTGCTGGGGGCCGTTCTGCCTGCGTTCCCGGCAAAGAACAAGCCTCGTTTGGGAGACATCTGATCAGCGTGACCGGCGTTTTTCCGCTGAGCGCAAATAGCTGAGCGCGTCGCCGGTTCGCGCGATCAGTGCCGCAGCACGGCCGGATTGCGGATGGTTTGCCGGACCTCGGCGCCGCAATCGGCGCATTCGTAGACGAAGTCGATCTTGGCAAGACTCCAATGCGGCTCGACCTCGCGCACATGCATCGGCAGGAACCCCATGCAGGTGGGGCAAATCACGGGCGCGATCTCGACGTCCTGATGATGCTGAACGTAAGCGGGCATCTCGGCTCTCCTTCGCAGGCGACCACCAAACCCCGCGCAGAAGCTACTGCCGGTAACCCTCGGTGCCCTCATCAACTCTTTCGAACAGAGGCGGAACGGCAGGCATTTGTCGTTCGCTGTGACATTCTTGTTACGTTTTCTGTACTGTAACAGACGGACCCAATGCCTATTTCACAGCCCGATCCGGTGTTCGGACTTTCACCTCAACGACAAGGGAGCACGCCCATGACGCATGCCATTCGCTTTCACAAAACCGGTGGCCCGGAAGTTCTGGTCTGGGAGGAGGTCAGCGTCGGCAAGCCCGGGCCCGGCGAGGCGCGAATCCGCCATACTGCGGTCGGCCTCAATTTCGTCGACATCTATAACCGTTCGGGCCTCTATCCGGCACCGCTGCCCAGCGGGCTCGGCAGTGAGGCGGCCGGCATCGTCGAGGAGATCGGGCCCGGCGTCACCGATCTGAAGCCGGGCGATCGTGTCGCCTATGGCGCCTCTCCGCTCGGAGCCTATTCGGAGGCGCGGCTGATCCCGGCCGACCGGTTATTGAAATTGCCAGATGGCGTCGACGACAAGACCGCGGCGGCGATGATGCTGAAGGGACTGACGACGCAATATCTGATCCGGCAAACCTATCGGGTGAAGGCCGGCGACACCATCCTGCTCCATGCTGCAGCTGGCGGCGTCGGCCTCATTCTCAGCCAGTGGGCCAAGCATCTCGGTGCGACCGTGATCGGCACCGTCAGCAACGACGAGAAGGCGAAGCTCGCCAAGGCACATGGCTGCGATCACGTGATCATCTACACCCGCGAGGATTTCGTGAAGCGCGTCGACGAAATCACGGCCGGCAAGAAGGTGCCGGTGGTCTACGATTCGGTCGGCAAGGATACGTTCCTCAAGTCGCTGGATTGCCTCGCGCCGCTGGGCGTTGCCGCACTGTTCGGCCAGTCCTCCGGCGCGGTGGAGCCGCTCAATCTCGGCCTGTTGGCCCAGAAGGGCTCGCTTTACGTCACGCGGCCGACGCTGTTCACCTACGCCGCCAAGCGTGAAAATCTGGTGGCGATGGCGAAGGAGCTGTTCGACGTCGTCAAGTCCGGTGCGGTCAAGATCGAGGT
>JAEYTQ010000361.1 GCA_023433965.1 Pseudomonadota bacterium
TCCCGCCCCCCGGCCCGCGGCCCGGGTGTGGGGGGGGCGGTGGGGGGGCCGGCGCGCGCCGGCCAATTGGCTTACGCAGTTGCTCCCGAGATTACCGAGAACATCCTGGGAGGAGCATTCCGCTGGCTGCTGTCTCGCGCGCGTCCTGCACCGGTGAGCGAGGGCACCATGATCGAAGCCGGCCCGCAGGGAACGTCGGTTGACGGCGGTTGGCTGGCGCGCAAGCAGATCCCACCCGCGGGCGTGCTCAGCACCGGGTTGGTGGTGGTCGGGATCGCTGCTTGTCTGGCTCTCGCGGCATCGAGGGCGGGGCGCTCGGCCGCACCTCGCGCCACACCGACGCGACATCGCGCGTGAGGCGAGCGCCGGAACGAAGCTTCGCGACCGGGCGTTCCCCTCGGGAAATCCGGGGGGCAGACGTGCCGCGCTATCATTTTGATTTGGTGGATTCGAAAACCGTGGCAGACGAGGGAGGTGCCGAACTGCCGGATGACATCAGTGCCCTGGATGTCGCCGAAGAGATCGCAAGGCGCCTGCTCGAGGAGCGTCCCGAGCTGAAGGGCCGTTACTTCTCGATCCTGGTCACGAACGAGGAGGGCGAGGAAGTCGGCCGCATGCCGCTGGACGTGCTGCATTGAAGTGATGATCCGACATGGCGTTCAGGATCGGCGTGATTTCCGACACACATGGTCTGCTGAGGCCGGAGGCGGAGCGATGCCTGGCCGGCGTCTCGCACATCATCCACGCCGGCGATATCGGCGCTCAGGCTGTCGTGGACGGGCTTTGCCGGATCGCGCCGGTGACCGCCATCCGGGGAAATGTCGACCGCGGCGCGTGGGCTGAGGCTTTTCCCGAGACGCAAACATTGCACCTCTGCGGCCGCTGCTTCCACGTCGTGCATGATCTGAAGCAGTTGGCGATCGATCCCGCTGAGCGCGGAATCGACATTGTCGTATCAGGTCATTCCCACCGCGTGCGGATCGAGACCGTCGCGGGCGTGCTCCACCTGAACCCGGGAAGTGCGGGGAAGCGGCGTTTCAAGCTGCCGATCACGTTGGCAACGCTCGAACTCGATCGGAACGGCCCGCTGCGGCCCGTCATTCACGATCTCGACCGCGTCTGACGGCAAATCTCGTCACGCCCTTTAATGCGTGTTCGATTTCTGCCAGCGCTCCAGGTCCACCGGCGGCCGTTTCGGGTCGATCTGATCCTTCTCCGGGTTGCCTTGCCAGGGTTCTTTCGTTTGCCGGTGCGTCGGCATGTCCGTCTGCTGGCGCGGATCGTCGAGCGGTGTCTCTCGCGGGTCGTTTTCGGTCGCCTTTGCCATGTGGTCCCTCCCGGGCTGTGCGCGATGGTGTCAGGGGAACAACCCAAGCAACATCAGCTCGTTCCAGCGGCGTCGCACCGGTTCCGGCTGCGGCGATCGGCGCAGGAACGACCCCGCCCCTCAATTCATTGCTCAGTGTCAGGATTGTGCAGAAATGCAGGAGCAAGACATGTCAAAGATGCTTCCCGTCCCCGAAGAGCAGCGAAGCAACAAGGGACCCGGTGCGGACCCCGCAATCGAAGTCGAAGAACGCGTCCCGGGCCGTGAGAATTTCGACAGCCAGGGGCGCCACGGCAACATCAAGCAGAACACGACCAACCAGGGCTACCAGCAGGATCGATGATGCTTGACCGGAACAATGTGACACGTTTGCTGCGCACGAGTCTCGTGCTGGGCGCAGTCCTGGCGACCGCCGCTGCCGGACCGGCGTTAGGGCAGTCGGGTGGCGGTGCCGGAGGAGGTAGCGCGGGCGGCGGCGCCTCAGGCGGAAGCAGCGGCACGGCGTCGGCTCCTGGAACCAACGCGGCCGGAACCGCTCAATCCAGTGGGGGCGCTCCGCGCGGATCGATCACCGTCGGGCGACCCGGCAATCCGGCCGGGGGCGCCAACGTCGGCCGTATCGACGGGACGACGACACCCGGCCCCTCATTGGAAGGGGACGACCAAATCCGCTCGGAGACGTCAAGGGATTCAGACGTCGGCAAGAAGATCAAGAGCATCTGCAGGGGCTGCTGACCTTATGGGAATGCCGACCGAAGGGGACGCCGCTGGTTCGGCGTCCTATCGAAACTTGGATCGTCGTGAGTCTCGCGGTCGTCAGAGCCAGGGCACGACCCGCAAATCGTCCTCGACCTCGGCGGATGCCCATCGCCCTTAGGAACGCCCGTGTGCGGAGCGGCTTGTTTCGGCATCCGAAGCGCCGGCCGCGCACGAGCTCGCAGACATGCAAGACAACAGATCAAGCACTTTCCCGACCTTCGCCGGCGTTCTTCTCGGACTCGGTCTCGGCGGATTCTTCGACGGCATCGTCTTTCATCAGCTGCTGCAATGGCATCATATGGTGAGCGGCTGGTATCCACTCGATTCGATCGACAACATCAGGCTCAACACGACGTGGGACGGCATCTTTCACAGCGCGACTTACCTCTTGCTGCTCGCAAGCCTCTTCCTGCTGTGGCAGCGGGCGCGGGGCAGCGAGATCCGCTGGTCCCGCTGGCAGGGTCTCGGTTCGATCCTGCTCGGTTGGGGCATCTTCAACCTGGTCGAAGGCGTCGTCGATCACCAGATCCTCGGGCTGCATCGGGTGAATGAGACGGTGCCCGAGAGCCAGCGCATCTTCTGGGATCTCGGCTTCCTGCTGTGGGGGGCTGCGATGATCGTGATCGGCGTCGCCATGACGCGTGCGGGAGCGGAGAGGGCGCATGCGCGGGGCAGTCTACAGGCTCGTTAGAAACACGCCGCCGGCCGTGGTCTATGTGATCTTTCTGCTGCTGGTGGTGCTCGCGACAGCACCGGCATTTCGCGTCGTGCTGTTCGGTCTGTCCGTGGATGATCTCTTGCAACTGCGCTGCTTTACGCCGGCTTGACGGAGGAGATGGTCATGGTCGAGTTCAGGCTTCCACGACGTTCCCGCATCGAGCGGGGAAGGGCCTGACCCAAACCGGGCGGCACGAGCTTGCGCGAATTTCACATCTATCGCTGGAATCCCGAGACGGTCGATCCAGGCGGCGCGCTGGATCAATGACAGCCGCGACGAAGCCACGGGCGAGCGCCTCGACATGCTCGGGGATCCCTTCAGGATCTATCGCTGCCATACCATCCTCGACTGCGCCAAGGCCTGCCCGAAAGGTCTCAATCCCGGAGAAGCCATTTCGGCGCTGCGGCTGAAGATGGTCGAGCGGAAGTTCTGATCGTGGCCGAGGAGCGCGTCCCAGAACAGGAACCATGGCTGCAGCGTCCACTTGTCAAGCGCGAGTTGGAGGCGCTTGATGGGAAAGAAACAGTTTGCCGCTCTGCCGTTTCGTCTGGACAAGTCCGAACTGCGGGTGATGCTGATTACGACCAGACGCAAGCGCAGGTGGAGCGTCCCGAAGGGATCGCCGATGCGCAACAAGGAGCCGCATCTGACGGCGGCGATCGAAGCCTACGAGGAGGCGGGCCTCGTCGGCGTGATGGCAACGCGTGCCGTCGGTAGCTTCAAGCATCGCAAGCGAAAGGGCGATCGCAAGCGGACCATGAACGTCGACGTGTTCCCCATGAGGGTTCATGGCCGGGAGCCTTGGTGGCCCGAGAAGGGGGAGCGGGACGCCATCTGGGTCTCGCCGAAGACGGCCGCGCGCCTGGTGCACAAGGCGCGGCTCCGGCGCTTGATCACGCGCTTTGCATCGCGGACGGAGCACAACGCGTCGCCGCCGCCGCGGTGATCGATTCAACCGCGGCCCTGCCGGTTGACTTGAAGTTATTTGCTACGGCCGCCGCACGCTGCAGATCCCGTTCCGCACCGGGGCCAGCTTTGCCGCATGTTGCATGTCCAGAAAGCCGGCGCGCCAGCGCTGCGCCATCGCCGTCTCCGACAGATCGAAGGATTTTTCCGGACCGGCTTCCTCGCGGCCCGGGCGGTAACTCAGGAGATAGATCTCGTCTTCATAGGCGAGGTCCTGAAGCGCGGCGCGCAGCTGGCGGGCTTCCAGGGCGTAGCCAAGACGCTGGAAGGTCTGGTTGCCGAAGGTCAGGTCGCTCTTGCGCTCGGCCGCGGCCTCGAGCCCGTCGGGGACCTTGCCGTCACGCGGAAAGAGATCGACCACGTAGAGGCGGAGCGGGCCAGCCGTTTCCAGGATCGGGTCGAACGGCGCGTTCAGCGAGAAGCCGCCATCGCCGAGCCAGCGGCCTGCAATCTGCACCGGAGCGAACTCAGGCAGGAATCCGCAGCTCGCCAGGATATGGTCCATCTCGATCCGCTCGGACGAGGAGTCGAACAATACGGCATCGCCGCTTTCGACGTCGGTGGCGCAGATCGTGATGCGCGGATCGCCGCCATTCAGCCGTCCGAAATCGATCAGGCGCTGAAGACGTTCACGGGTCGGGCCGAGATCGTAGAGGCCGCCGAAATGAGATCCCGGCAGCGGGAGGCGGGGGCGGAAGTAGCCGGCGTGACCCAGCACGCGCGTATTGATCGAGCTCAGCCAGGCGAACGTATGGCGGCTTGAGTTGGGGACTCCGGCCGTACTGCTTGGCCCACGCCAATAACTGCGCAGATGATCCAGCCGATCCTCGCGCGGGCTTCCCGCGACGAGTGACGCGGTGATGGCCCCGGCCGATGAACCGGTCACCCAATCGACCGGCGACCCCAAAGAGGTGAGAGCTTCGAACACGCCGGCATGATATGCGCCAAGGCCGAGACCGCCGGCGAATGTGATGGCCGTGAGCCGGCGACCAGCCGCTGTCGCGCCGCTCGGCTCGGCGGCACGATCAGTCAAGACCGGGTTCCGGTCCGCGGGCCGGGTCTGATCACCGGTATCAACCGAGCGGCGGCGAGCAGGTGGCACTTCATTTTGATCTCCGGTGTCGGCATTGAACGCGCATCCGGGATGCGGTGTTCCAAAAGTACGCACCGCGCGCCTTGCGGCGACCCGTTAACCTGTGTGAAGGCGGCGTGTTTCTCGTCTCGGACGGGACCAACAAGGCCTACAAGTGCAAGATCAGGTCCCCTGTCCTGAGGGCCCGCCGAAGCGGGCGTTTCGAAGGATGCGCAGCAGGGCAGACGCCTTCCTATCGTCGCGCGGCCGATCGTCTAGCCCTGCAGAGGCGTATCGGCGATGTCCAGCAGTGCGCCGAGGCCCTGGCGGAGACGCCGGGTCGCGATGCTGTCGTTGGCCAGGCCGAATACCACGAGCGAGCGGGCCGTCACTGCGTAGGCATGCCCGAACTCGAACTCGGCCATGGCCGCGTCGGGCCGATTGGTGT
>JAEYTQ010000385.1 GCA_023433965.1 Pseudomonadota bacterium
GGATACGGCGCGGTGCAGTGGTTCGAGGAGGTCGACCAGCTCGACAGCTGGGAGCAGGTGTCCAACCTGCTGAGGACGCTGAGGCGCGGCGCGTTCGCTGCCAGCAAAGCAGGTGACAAAACTCGCCGCAATCAGCCGCGAGATCCATCTGGTGGAGGCACCCAAGTCGCGTGCTACCGCCACGGCCGCGGATCCGGCGACGACCGCACGCGACGAGCGCGAGGTCCGGATGTTCGAAGGCGCATTCGAGATTGTGCCTGCGGCAACCAAGCTCGCCGCCCGCGAGAGTGCCGAGGTCCTAGCTGAGGCCAAGGATCGAGCCGAAGCGCCGGCCGATCGCGACGCGGTCGACGTCGACGTCATCACAACGATGTTGGAACAACTGGCGAAGGAAGGCCCGCGCCTGTCGCGGCCTAACCTTGAAGCTGAGCTTGCAAACTTCGAACGAAGCCTACGAGGCCGGTCCGCCGCTCGCGCTTGAGCCGTTCGGCCTTGAGGATCGACTGCACCTCGGCAAAGGCCTGATCCACATCGTGATTGATCACGATGTAATCGTACTCGGCCCAGTGGCTCATCTCGTGACTGGCGCGGCTCATGCGCTTGCGGATCACCTCGTCGGAATCCTGCGCGCGCGAATGCAGGCGCTTTTCGAGATCGGCCGCAGAAGGCGGCAAGATGAAGACGCGAACGACGTCGATGCTCGCCTTCTGGTGCAGTTGCTGCGTGCCCTGCCAGTCGATGTCGAACAGCACGTCCTGCCCGGTCGACAATGCCGCATCCACCGGGGCACGCGGCGTGCCGTAGAGGTTGTCGAACACGGAGGCCCATTCGAGCAGCTCACCCTGCTGCACCATCGTCTCGAAGTTGCGCTTGTCGACGAAGAAATAGTCGCGCCCCTCGACCTCTCCCGGCCGCTTCTCGCGCGTGGTCGCCGAGACCGACATCTTCAAGCCGGGCTCCCGCTCGAGCAACATGCGCGACAGCGTTGTCTTGCCAGCACCCGAGGGCGAGGACAGCACGAACATCAGGCCGCGCCGCTCGACACCGTCAGTTCCGTGACCGCCTGATGTCATCGATCACTCCAGATTCTGGACCTGCTCGCGGAACTGCTCGACCACGTTCTTCATGGCGAGGCCCGTGTTAGTGAGCTCGATGTCGTTCGATTTCGAGCAGCAGGTGTTGACCTCGCGGTGAAATTCCTGCGCAAGGAAGTCGAGCTTGCGCCCGATCGGGCCGCCCTTGCCGATCAGTTCGCGCGCCTGCGCGACGTGGGAAGCGATGCGGTCGAGCTCCTCGCGGATATCCGCCCTGGTCGCGATCAGGATCGCCTCCTGCATCAAGCGGTCGGAATCGAAACGGTCGGAGGTGTCGAGCAGGGTCGCGATCTGCTCGGCGAGCCTGGCCTTGATCGCCTCCGGCTTGCGCCCCGGCGCGGCTTCGGCCTTCTTCGCCAGCTGCTCGATCTCGTCGACGCGCTGGGTCAGGATCTGCCCGAGCGAGGTGCCCTCGCGCTTGCGCATCGCGACGAGTTCGGTGAGCGCCCGGTCGAAGGCCTCGGCAGCAGCAGCGCGCGCGGCCCTGTCCTCCCCCTCGTCGCCCTCGGGTTCGGCAATTTCGACGACGCCCTTGATGGCGAGCAGGCCGTCGATGCTCGGCGCGACCGCGTCGACCTTGCCGGAGATCATCGCGGCAGCCTTCAACACCGCGTTGAGCACGTCCTCGTTGACGCGGACGGTGGCCGCGGCATTGCTGCGCTTGACGTTGAGATTGGCATAGACGGTGCCGCGCGCGAGCAGTTCGCCGGCGCGCTTCTTGGCATGGGCCTCGAGCTCGTCGAACCCCTGCGGCAGCCGCACGCGCAGGTCGAAGCCCTTGGCGTTGACCGACTTCAATTCCCATTCGAACGTGTACGGCCCGCTCGCGCCGTGGCTTCTCGCAAAGCCGGTCATGGACGACAGCGCCATCAGTTCAGAGTCTCCAGAAACAGGGGATTCGCGAGGCCATCAAGCCACGCGAATCTTAAGACTATTTTGCCGGAAAGTGGAATCCGCAATGCCCGCAGGCGGACCTGCACGGCGCCTAGCGCTGAACCACCGGCGGCGAGGGTTGCACCGCGCCCTGCCGCGCGGGCGCCGAGCGTGCCGGCTGCTTCTTCTGCTGGTTGGGCCGTGCCGGCGGCGTGGTCGCCGTCGGCGGGTCGGCGGCGCCAGCGGGCGCTGCGGCGGCAGGCGGCGGCGCCTCCTCGGGCGGCTCGACCGTATCGTTCTGGATCTGCTTCTCCATCGCGCGGAGCTTGGCGACGTTTCTCTGGTGCGCGTCGTAGGTCTCGGTGAAGGCGTGCCCGCCGGTGCCGTCGGCGACGAAATAGAGGTCGCGGGTGCGCGCCGGGTTGGCGGCGGCTTCGAGCGAGGCACGTCCCGGGTTGGAGATCGGGCCCGGCGGTAGCCCGTCGATAACATAGGTGTTGTAGGGCGAGGGCTGCGTGATCTCGCTGCGCCTGATCGGCCGGCCCAGCGTGCCCTTGCCGCCGACGAGACCGTAGATGATCGTCGGATCGGACTGCAGCTTGATCTTCTGCCTCAGGCGGTTGACGAACACCGCAGCGACGCGGCTGCGCTCATCGGGCTTGCCGGTTTCCTTTTCGACGATGGACGCCAGGGTCACCAATTGCTCCGGCGACTTGACTGGAATGTCCGGATTGCGGCGCTCCCAGATCTCCGTCAGCACGCGCTTGTGCGCCTGCTGCATGCGCTGGACCACCTGCTCGCGCGGGGTGCCGCGCGGGAATTTGTAGGTCTCCGGCAACAGCGTGCCTTCGCGCGGCAGTTCGCGTACGCTGCCGGTGAAGATGTCGTTGTCGGACAGCCGCGCCACGATTTGCTCGGAGGTCAGGCCTTCCGGAATCGTGACGGCATGCTGCACCACCTTGCCCTCGACGATGGTGGCGATGACGTCGCGAAGGGAGGCGTTCTTCTGGAACGCATATTCGCCCGGCTTGAGATCCGAGCTCGCCTTCAACGCGGCGACGCTGGCGATGAACACCCAGGGATTGACGTCGGTCACGCCTTCCCGGTTCAGCGTCTCGGCGATGTCGCGCTTGCCCGCGCGCTGCGGGATGTTGACGATCTTGTCGTCCTTCAGCGGCCCGGGCGCCTCGAGCACCTGCCGGCCGTAATAATAGATGCCGCCGGCGCCGAGCATGCTGATCAGCAGCAGGGTGATAATGGCGTTGCCGACGACCACGAACGGACTGCGCGCGCGGTCCGATCGCTTGGGCGGCGGCGGCAACTGCTCGGGCTCGAGCGCAGCCCGGGGGCTACGGGGTGAAATGGGCGGCCTTTCACTCATCGAGACAACCTGAATCCTGCCGGTTCAATCGCGGCCCGACAATCGCTTGCCCTGCCAAAATGCACGCGCCCACGCCCATGACTATCGCCGAATACGGCAAAACGGTGGATTCGTCTCAAACGCAAACTAATCGGCCAACCGCCGGACGATCACCGACGCATTGGTGCCGCCGAATCCAAAAGAGTTCGACAAGGCGACGTTGACCTCACGCTGCTTTGCCTTGTGCGGCACGAGATCGATCGCGGTCTCGACCGACGGATTGTCGAGATTGATCGTCGGCGGCACGACATTATCGCGAATCGCGAGAATGGCGAAGATCGCCTCGATCGCACCGGCAGCCCCCAGGAGATGGCCGGTCGACGATTTGGTCGAGGACATCGCAACCTTGGAGGCGGCATTGCCGAGCAGACGCTCGACCGCGCCGAGTTCGATCTCGTCGCCGAGCGGCGTCGAGGTCCCATGCGCGTTGATGTAGTCGAGATCGGATGCCGTGAGGCCGGCGCGCTTAAGCGCCGCCGACATGCTGCGGAAACCGCCATCACCGTCCGGCGACGGCGAGGTAATGTGATAGGCATCACCCGACAGACCGTAGCCGATCACCTCGGCGTAGATCCGGGCGCCGCGGCGCTGCGCGTGCTCGAGCTCTTCCAGCACGAGGACGCCGGCGCCCTCGCCCATCACGAAGCCGTCACGGTCCTTGTCGTAGGGACGCGAGGCCTTTTCGGGCGTGTCGTTGAAGCCGGTCGAGAGCGCCCGCGCGGCGTTGAAGCCGGCAATGCCGATGCGGCTGATCGGCGATTCGGCGCCGCCCGCGACCATCACATCGGCATCGCCGAGCCCGATCAGGCGGGCGGCATCGCCGACCGCGTGCGCGCCGGTCGAGCACGCCGTGACCACGGAATGGTTCGGCCCCTTCAGCCCGTGCGCGATCGAGACGTAGCCGGAAGCGAGATTGATCAGACGGCCAGGAATGAAGAACGGCGACACCCGGCGCGGCCCGCGTTCCTTCAGCAGGATGGCAGTGTCGGCGATGCCGTTGAGGCCGCCGATGCCGGACCCGATCATGGTTCCGGTCGCGCACTTGTCCTCTTCGGTCTCTGGGTGCCAATTGGCGTCGTCGAGCGCCTGTCCGGCGGCGGCCATGCCGAAGATGATGAAGTCGTCGACCTTGCGCTGGTCCTTCGGCTCCATCCACTTGTCGGGGTTGAAGCTGTCGTTGGAGCCGTCGCCGCGCACGACCGTGCAGGCGATCTTGGTCTGGAGATCCGAGACGTCGAAGCTCTCGATCCGGCGCGCTCCGCTTTCGCCGTCGAGAATGCGCTTCCAGGTCGGCTCGACGCCACAGCCGAGTGGCGAGACCATGCCGAGACCCGTGACGACGACCCGCCTCATATCCGAAAACTCCGCATCGAAAGATTCACGGCCAATAACAAGAAACCGGCTGGCCGCTGCGAAGCGGCCCGTCCGGTTTCAATGTTGTCCCCGCGAAAATGAAGAGCCTTAGCTCTTCGCGTTCTTCTCGAGAAACTTCGTGGCGTCGCCGACGGTGAGAATCGTTTCCGCAGCGTCGTCCGGAATCTCGCAACCGAATTCCTCTTCGAACGCCATCACCAGCTCGACGGTGTCCAGACTGTCGGCGCCGAGGTCGTCGATGAAGCTCGCGTTGTCGACAACCTTCTCGGGTTCAACAC